>JAZDJV010000048.1:0-6458 GCA_043803585.1 Microcaldota archaeon
TACCATTTTTCATACTGCTTGTGGCTGCCGGCAAATGCCACAATTCTCGCGTCTTTTTCTTCTTCAAAGCAGATTCTGTACTGCCCTGTTTCAAAAATAAAGAAGGGCAGGCCGTGCCTTAAATGCCTTGTTTTATGCTGAGTTTTCAGCTGTTCGATTTTTTTCCATATCTTCATTTTCTCTGTTTTGTCAAGTTTTAAGTAATACTTATCCCAGCCGTCTGCAAATTTTATTTTGAACAAGGAAATCACTTCAGGCCGTGCTTTTCAATCATCTGCTTTTCGCTGAACACCTTTCTTCTGCCGCTTTTTATTTCGCAGCTGATTTTTTTCATTTTTTCCGCAGCCATGTTGTCTTCAAGGTCATTCATATATTCCAGCAGATGATACTCCTTTCCGAGCTCCAGGATGCCCGCCCTTATTGCTTCGCTTTTTGTTTTGAACACTCCAAGCTCAGTGAGCTTGTTTACAATGAACTCCGGAGCCCCTTCAAATCTGACCATCATTTCACTCATTTATACCACCTTTTGATATAGTATAGGTATATAAGTGGTATATAAATGTTACCATTTTTATATGATTGCACCGGACTTATACATAAACATAACTTCGGCAGAATGAACCAATTGTCTGAAAACAGCTCACACAGAATAATAATATTCATCGTTCTTCTTCTGTTCCGAGTCCATCTGCGAGCCGGACTTGTTCATCCTCGGGCGGCCGGACTCAGGCTCGCGCCTGAACGTGACATCCATCTTTTTCAAAAATCTGTTCATGCCGTCCTTCATCATTTCGGCGGGGTGCGCTTCGCCTGAGATGGACGGTTCGCCTTCAAAAACCGTTATCCTGTTCGCCACCAGGTCCTGGAAAGAAACGTCATGGTCAATAACCATAGTTGTCGAGCCCTTCTTTTCTGTTATCCTCCTGATTATGTTTGAAAGCAGAAATCTCTGCTCAATGTCAAGGAAAGCTGACGGTTCGTCGAGAAGAACAAGGTCGCACGGCTGGGAAAGAGCCACTGAAATCGCAAGCCTCTGCAGCTCCCCGCCTGAAAGCTTGCTGACGTGCTTCATCTGCAGGTCATTCACGTATCTTTTTAGTTCTGACTCAAACAGCTCCCTGTCAAGCACGTTTTTGTCAATGTAATCTGAAACCGTGCCGTCAAAGTCGGCGCTGAGATACTGCGGCTTGTATGAAATTTTTGTTTTTAATCCGATGTCCTTGTTTCCGTCCGCAGTTTCAACCCCGGCAAGCACTTTCATGAACGTTGATTTTCCGATTGCGTTCGGACCGAGAATGGCGATGACTTCACCCTTCTTGAGCTCTCCGCCGTCTGTTTTCATTTTGAATTTTTCGTAGGTTTTCTCGAACCCTTCGTATGAAACAGCTGGCTTGCCCTTCCACATGTCAGCAGGCGGCTTCACTTCAAACCTTATTTCGTAGTTCCTGATTCTCATATTCTCTGTTTTCAGGAATCCGCCGAGGAATTCATTTATTCCTGCGCGCGAATTCTTGAGAGACGAGACAACGCCATAAACACCCGGCTGTCCGTACAATATGTGGACGTAATCAGCAAGATAATCAAGAACAGCGAGGTCGTGCTCAACTACAAACACGCTTTTTTTGTGGTCGTCTGCAAGAGCCCTGATAACTTTCGCGGCGTTCAGCCTCTGTGAAACGTCAAGGTACGAGCTCGGCTCGTCAAAGAAATAAAAGTCAGCGTCTTTTGCAATCGCTCCTGCGATTGCGATTCTCTGCAATTCGCCCCCGCTCACGTGCCTTATGTTCTGGCCCAGGCATTTTGTTATCTGCAGCTCTTTGGCCAGCTCTTTCACAACGCCCCGCTCGTCAGCTTTTTCAAGCAGGCTGGAGGCAGTGCCGTCATATTTCTTCGCAAGCATTGTCACGTCCTGCAGTTTGTAAGATAATTTTATTTTTCCTTTTGAAAGCTTCAGCAGATAATCCTGAATTTCATGTCCTTGATACCTGTTTATGACATCTTCCCACTTCGCATCCGAGCTGTTTTCATATTTTCCAAGATTTGGGACCAGATGTCCGGCGAGCATGTTCAGCAGGGTGGATTTTCCGATTCCGTTCTGTCCGACAAGGCCGACCACGCCCTTTTTCGGCATGGGCATGTTGTAAATCCTGAAAGAATTCACGCCGAACTGGTGCAGGGGCTCGTCAAGCTCCTGCGGAAGGTTGATGATTGAAATCGCGCCGTAGGGACATTTTCTGGGACAGATTCCGCACCCTCTGCACAGCTCTTCGCTGAGAACAGGAAAGCCTTTCGCGTCTTTCACAATTGTCTCTTCGCCCATGCGCACGCCCGGGCACGCGTTTATGCAGATGTAGTTGCAGCGCTTTGGCTGGCATTTCTCCCTGTCAAGCACTGCGATTCTTTTCTTGTGTTCTGGTTTCGTTGTCATTGTTTTCACTATCTAAAATTGAAAAATAAAGAATGCGGATTAAAGCAGCATCAAGAGCAGTCCGATTATGAACAGCACAACGCCGAACAGAATCACTGCGCCCTTTATCGTCAGGGTGATTGCGGAAATCAAGCCGCCTATGCACCACGTGCCTGCGGGGCAGTATCTTTCCATGAAGAAAAAGTGAAGCATGCCCAGCATTATCACCAGTCCGATTATAATCGCTATGAACCCGAATTTGTCGAATCTCATTTTCAGACCTCCGTATGCAGTGTAATCTTTATTGCGCACCCATTAAAAAACCTTCGCAATATCAATGTTTATATTCTTATGGTGTTTTTTTCAGTGCATGATAAAGAAAAAAGCCCAGGGTTCGCTTGAATACCTGATTATCCTGGCGGCAGTGATTGCAGTAGCTGCGCTTGTGGTTCTTTTTCTGACGGGCGCGTCCAGCACAGGCACGAGAATTGGCGACATAACTCTATGCAAGGACGCATCTTCAAAATGCGCTGTTGAAATAGCGACGTCTCCCGGCGCCCCTTGCAGTTATTGCGACGAGGAATGTCCGTCAGGATACATCGACGAATGCAAAGCAGGGGCGCCTGGCGATGTTTTTTACTGCGAGGCTGGAATGGCATGCGTTGAAAGCACGTCCTATGGAATAATAAGCGGCTCATGCGGTGGTTCTTATCAAGAAACCCGGATGCAGGGCGCATATGACGAAGGCTGCAACTGCCTTGATGTCGAAGAAATAACCGAAGACCCAGTGGCCTGCCTGAACGGGGAAAAGCCGTCTGAAGGCAGCTGCGAAAACGCAACAATCGAATGCTGCGGATCGGGGATTGAACCGATCTATTCATGTTCAACCCGTTACTGCGGTTCAGATTTAATCAATAAAACCAATTTTTACAGTTACTCTCTGGACTGCGACAAAACTTTCATGGAAACTAAAACAGAAACCACTGATTGCGGACCGTATGAATCCACTTTTGCCTGCGACGCGCTGTCAATGCAATGCGTTGAAGACCTGGACTGCATCCAATGTGTGCCCAGCGGGGCGGAAATCTGCAACAATGGAATTGACGACGACTGCGACGAGCTGATTGACTGCTACGATCCAGACTGCTCGTCAGACTCTTGCTGCCCGCCGTTGGCAGGGGACTGGATAATATCCAGCGACCTGACCTGCAGCGGCTACTCCGGAGAAACAAAAGGGCTGACGTTTATCAACAACAATGTGAAAGTCAAGTTCATAAATTCAAACTTTAAGATAGGCGGGCTGCTGAACATCAGCGGAACAGGCTCAGTGCTGACCCTTGAGAGGTCAAACTTTTCAATCAATGTTTCAAGAGGCGGAATGCTGGGCAAGGTCGGTGCGCTAAACATAACAAATTCAGTCCTCAATACAACTGACAGAAAAACGTTTTATATGTCAATACCCAGATACGCCGCCGGTACTTCCGGCTATCTGCTTGTGAATAACTCAGAAATTGCGAATCTTTCAACGCCGGGCGTAGACCTTAGGATAGCGAGCATCATATTTGCAAATTCAAAAATAAACGGTTCATGCAGTTTTTCGAATGTGCTGGTTCCCGTGTACATTTTGAATTCAAGCGTGGGATGTAGCATGAGGGTTGAATCAAGCTTTATGGGAATTTACAATTCTAATGTAACAAGAGCGAACAAGTACGGCTCAACCGCAAGGATTGTAGACTCCCACATAAGCGATGTTTGGCCGTTTGCCGGGGCGATCATGTACATGACCAACTCAACGCATAAAACCACTTTCTTTTCCGGGACAGCGTACATTAATGAATCTTGGTATTTTGGGGCGATTGTAACTGACTCAGAGGGCAATCCGCTGAGCGGAAAAACTGTGGTTTTGAAGAACAATACAAACGAAGTTGTTTACAGCGCACCGACAAACGCTTCAGGTGAGACGCTTATGGCGCTTATCCTTAGAGTAACTGTAAATAAGTCCGGGACGGTATATACACAGAATGACTTCACGCTGGAAGTTGACGGCGCGCTTGTTGAAAGCGGCATAAAAATAACAGACAGAAGCTGGAACGGAAAAGACCTTGCGCACTATCCGATTGTAATAAGCTCCTGACTCCGGCTGAGGCAAAGCAGATATACATCGGTTATTAAATTCTGATTTTCATAAAGAAAACTGAGCTGAAAATCAATTATTCTTTCAGAGCTGATGGCAATGCATACCATATCGAAGTTTGAGAACACAGTGAAGCTGAAGCCCGAGATTGCCGAAGACCTTTGGCACCTTGAGAAAATAATCAGGCCCGGCGACCGAGTCAGCGCGAGCACGACGAGAAAATTTGTGGCTGATTCAGGCGATGCAGAAAGAAAAAGAGTTTTTATCACCCTTGAGTGCGAAAAAGTCGAGTTCCACAAGGGCTTCGGAACTTTGCGCGTGCTCGGCGTGATTAAATCCGCAAAGCCGGAGGACCTTGCGCAGATAGGCGAACACCATTCTCTTGATGTGGCCCTGCGCGAAGTGATCACAATCGAAAAGCCGCGCGCATGGATGAGATACGAGATTGAAAGAATACGCGAGGCTGAGAAGGCGAGCAAGCGCCCCAAGATTGCCGTGCTCGTGATGGACGAAAGAGAAGCCGAACTTTTTGTGATGCGCGAATACGGCATTGACGAGCTCGGAAAAGAAACGTTGTCAGGCACAGGAAAATACGAAGACGGCGGAAAGATGAAGGAAGTAAAAAACAAGCATTACACTGAAGTTTATAATCTGCTCAAAAAAGTTCAAGAAGACAACGTCAAAATCATAATCGCGGGCCCGGGCTTTGAGAGGGAGAATTTCCAGAAGTGGCTGAAGGACAAAGACAGCGGGCTTGCCAAGTCCACTATATTATATAGTACGGGGGACACGGGCAAAAAAGCTGTGCACGAGCTGATTGAGAAGGACGCGCTCGCGGAAATTGCTCAGCAGAGCAGGTTCGCAGACGAGGCAAAGGCAGTTGAGCAGCTCGTGGCTGAAATAGGCAGGCAGTCAGGCAGGGCTGTGTACGGCCTGAAGCAGACTGCGGAGGCTCTCGACTTCGGCGCAGTTGAAAAATTAATGGTTCTGGACACTTTCCTTTTCGACCACAGCAGGCAGGCCGAACCGCTTCTGAAAAAAGCCGAGAAGATGGGCTCGGAATCAATGATAATCTCCCACGAAAATGACTGCTCCCAGAAACTCGAGGCGCTGGGCTCTGTCGCGGCGCTGCTGAGGTTCAAGGTTGAATAAGCTATTTTTGCTTGAGCTTTTACGCGGAGGATTTTGCTTCAGAAATGAGCGAAGCGAATAATACCGATTACACCCAGTTCACAGGCAAAATCCGACTTAGCAGGAAAAGCTCAATAATAAATACCTGTAAAATCAGAAAAGTATGGTAGGCCTGCAAGAGAAATTGCACGCTTGCTGTTTTGTTTTTAAGCGCAGCGGCCCAAAAAGGCTCAGAGGATAAGCTTTATAAACCAATTCGTTGTTTTACAACACAACAAGTAATGTTTACATGGAGATGATTTGAAATGAATGGTAAGAGATTAAATTCTCAGACACAAACCCGAACAGCGGCAAGGTTCACCCTGCCCGTCGTAATTATGTTTTCTCTTTTTGCCACGTTATTTGCTGTCAGCGGTAGCGCTGCGATTGGAATAACAGTGACAGTAAATGATACGTACGTAAGAGCGGGCAATACCAGCACCCCGATACTGTTTTCTATCGCAGACTCAGGCACTACTGCCTTGTCAGGGTTTAACATTTCTGTGAATGATTCAGCAGATGCATACCAGGCAAACATCTCTTCTTCAACCATTAACTCCACAACTACCGAATTTTCATCCTACGCTACAAACGGCACATATGCTCGTTACACTGGCGGGACAGTTGCCTCTCTCGGCGGAGCTGGTATTACTGTTATCTTCAACGGAAACGGAACCGAGAAAAATATTACGGTCAGCATCGCCGCCACTGACAGCGTCACTAACGCTGTTGTTTCAACAACCAAAA
>JAZDJV010000049.1:0-4192 GCA_043803585.1 Microcaldota archaeon
AAAATGAAAGTGCTTGTGCTCTGCATTGACAGAGACGACGATCTGGGCCAGAAAGCCGGGATAAAAGGGCCCATAATAGGAGAGGACAAGAACAAAGAGGCAGCGACGGCGCTCATTATGGCTGACCCTACCGAATCAGACGCAAACGCCATGTTCGAGGCCCTAAAAGTTTTGAGGGAGCTGAAAAAAGAGGGCGCAGGAATCGCCACCCTGACCGGCCATCCGACGAGGGGGTACCTGGCTGACAAAACAATCGCCCACCAGCTTGACATGGTTCTTGAGAAGTACAAGAAGATTGACGGCGTGTTCCTTGTCACAGACGGCGCAGACGACGACGAAATAATTCCGATCATCCACTCAAGAACGAAAATACTTTCAAAAAGAACGCTCATAATAAAGCAGGCCAAAGAGCTTGAAAAGAGCTACTACGTGATAAAGCAGGTTCTGAAAGACCCGACATTCGCGAGAGTGGTCTTCGGGCTGCCCGGCCTTGTGCTCCTGATGGTGGCGTTTTTGCAGGACTTCGGGATAAAAATGCTCCTGCTTGCTGTCGGATTTTACCTCATGCTCAAAGGATTCGGATTTGAGGACCCGATATTTAACTCAATACGCGGATTCAGGGAGACCACGTCAATCCAGAGGGCCTCATTTCCGCTTTACCTCGGCACCGCGCTTATGTTCCTGCTCGCCTTGATGGCCGGAGTTGAGAAGCTGACAGCCGCTGCTGAGCCGAATATAATCAAGCAGGTGGCTGTTTTTGCAATGGCGTTTATGCCTCTGTTCGTGATTTCAGCGGTCCTTTTCTTCATAGGCAGGATAGGCGACATGCACTACAGGAAAGAAACGCACAAGATAAGCAAGTACGCGATGTCAATTGTCTCGATAGTGGCGCTCTGGATAGTGCTGACAAAAGCCGCTGAGCTGATGCTCGGCAGCATCCTGCTCGATGTATTCCTGCTGTGGCTGTTCGGAACATTCCTCGGCTCGATAGTCGGATTCTCAGTGATCAGGAAGATTTACTCCAGAAAATACATTTCCTCGAAGTTGAGCAAAGGCCTGGAAATCTTTGACGCTGACGGCGACTGGGTCGGTGTTGTCGGGGAAGTGAACAGAAAGAGGAAGCACATAATCGCGGAAAGCGCGTCAGAAAGAGGCGGAAAGGAGGAGAAGACAAGAATAATAATTCCGTTCTCGCAGATAATCGCGGTCAAGGACTATGTTGCTGTCAGGAAGATTGAGAAGACTGAAGCGGCGTGAATGGTCCTGAAACGGCGTCCTTATTATTAACCCGAATTAACTGGAATTCATGAACTCTGGTTAGGAAATTCTTTTTAATCGGCAGTCGCAAAAAAAGCGCATGATAATCGGAATTGATTCAAGCGGCAAGATTGACCAGCTTCCGTGCTTTATAGTCGGCGTTAGGGACGATTTCTGCTATTGCATTGAGATAACAAAGATAAACAAGGCGGCAATAATAAACGAAAAGCATTGGAAAGAAAAACTAACTGCGGCGCATATGTTCAAACTTATCAAAAAGATATACAGAAAAGGAGATATGATAGAGATAGACGACGATTTCTCAGGCACTAAGAAGGAGATAATAAAATATCTTGATTATTTGCTCCGCAGTTATTACCAGATGGAAGTGCTATTAAGAGTGAGCAGGGATAAATGGTCAAAAAGCGTCGGGAGGGCGGATAAGCTGTCTAAATTCGCCAGAAACGGCAAATTAGCCGTAGACCTAAAAAATCCGGATGTTTCTAACGAGTGGAACACAATAAGTAAAAAATAGAAGATGGGTGTAGGGCTGCTACTTCACTCCATCCCAGCCACACGTATTCCCGCTTGAGGAAAAGAGGCGTGGACTAGTAGTAGCGGAGCAAAAACGCGCGCCCTTTTTTGTTGTATTAATTTGGCTGTCCATTGTTTATAAATCTTGCTTATTACGTGGAATAAAAATATAAAAATAGAGGTTGCCCCGCGAATCAATCGCGGGCGAATCTTCGGCGCTTTTTAGGTTATGCCCAGAGGACAATCCCACAAAAGCTCGGATTCTGTATTAATTGTGATATCTGCCCTTTTTAATAGTTGCTGCCTGCTTCATCTTAAGCAGCTTGGATCCCCTCTTTATTTGTCCGCAGGGCAGTTCTTCGGCTCCTTTTCAAGGAAGAAATCGCCGAACATTTTGTAGGCGCGCGCCTTGCACGAGCTCACGCACACCGCCCGCTTTTTGCATTTCGCGCATTTCTTGTTCACGTCTTTTATCTGCGTGAAATGAGAGTTTTTTTCATTCATCAGTAATTCATCAAGGCTGTTCTCCCTCACATTTCCTATGATATATTCCGGGAGATGAGGGCACACCTGCACAGCGCCTGTCTCGGTTATGAAAACAGCCCCTATCCCTGCAAGGCAGCACATCGGCCCATTGAATTCTTCTTTCTGGATTTCGCAGGACGTTGTGAGCTCGGCTTTTGGATATTTCTTTTTCAGGGCTTCGGCAAGCTCAGCGATTTTCATCAGCTCATCGGCGGTCAGCTCAAGCCCGGACTCTTCGCCTCTGCCTGTCTTGACAAGCGGAGAAAGATGGAGCTTTATGCTGTTTTCATCTGCGTATTTCGCCAGCTGCTCAAGATGGCCGGCATTCTTGTTTGTCAGCACGCAGGTTGCTGATGTTTTGAACCCTTTTTCTTTTGAAAGCTTGATTCCTTTTACCGCAATTTCAAACGCGTCAGACCTTCCTCTATACCAGTTGTGATACTCAGCCATGCCGTCAAGCGAGAATCTAAGGATGTCAACGCCTGCCTCTTTCCATTTGTCGGCTATCTCATTCAGCTTGTAGCCAGTGGTAGTAATATCAACTTTCGCGATTCCTTTCTGCTTCGCATATCTTGAAAGCTCAGCCACTTCGTCAGGAATCAGAGCGGGCTCTCCGCCCGAGAAAGTGATCATTGCGCAGCCGAGCGCGGCTGCGCTGTCAATTATTTTCTTGACTTCAGCTGTTTTCAGCTCGTTTTCCTTCGCAGTGCCTGCCCTGACATAGCAGCCTTTGCACTTGAAAGGGCAGGCTGAAGTGAGCCTGACATGAACATAAGCAAGCGCCAGAGCGCTCGGATATTTCTCGGCTTTCATAATGTTGTCCGCGACTTTCTCTATGTTGAAATGATTTTCCTTGAAGTCGGAGCAGTAAAAATTATTGTCCTCAAAAAACTTGAGCTTTTCCTTCGCTTCGCCGAAGCTCGCTTCAGCAGAGGGAAACTTCTTCTTGAAGTTCTCAAACGCCTGCCCGTCGCTTTGCCCGATTGAATACAAAAACAACACAGCGGCTTCTTTGTCAAGCTTGAACACCGCTCCGCGCGTGTCAAGCACAGTGACTTCGTCAGGCGCTGTGTAATAGAATCCATCTTGAGAGATAAATCTGTTTTTAGCTTTCTTGGCCAATTGGAACACCAGAATTGTAACAACTAAAAATCAAATCTGTCAGGGCGATTGAGACAAGCACCTTTTATTGTCTTCGCTTCAGCTTTCCTCACGATTTTCGCTTTCATCAAGATTCCTCCATTACTTTAAATTTTACTTTGCCTGCTGCAGCCGTCTGCAGATATTTTTTCTGTTTTCTTCACGATTTTCGCTTTCATTCATAACACCTTGTATAAGTTATAGATCAAAGTACAGTTCCGTCCTCAGTCATAGTACCGCAGGGAACATTCATTGTCTTTGATTCGGCTTTCTTCACGATTTTCGCTTTCATTCAGATTCCTCCAATTGTGTGAATCAATATTAAAAATCAATAGGATCTAAACAAGGGCTTTTTGTCGCCTTTGACTTAACCGTTTTCGTTATCTTGACTTTCATCAAAATCCCCTTATATAAATTATAGTTCAAAGCACGGTTCCGTCTTCAGTCATAGTACCGCATGGAACATTCATTTTCTTGATTTTGCTTTCTTTTATAATCTTAACTTTCATTCAAAATCCCTCCTCAAGAGCACTTGTCGCAGCAGCATGGCGACTTGATTTTCTTTGAATCGGATTTTTTCATAATCTTAGTTTTCATTCGGCCCCCTCCGCGCAAAATCCTTTGATTTTCTTTGTTTCAGTTTTCTTAATAATTTTCGCTTTCATTAGGATACCCACTCTTGCAATAGTATTACAGTTTATCCATTACGTGCGTCCCGCATGGAATTGGAGACTGT
>JAZDJV010000050.1:0-4221 GCA_043803585.1 Microcaldota archaeon
CGGCTGACCAGAACATAATAATACGCAACCTTAACAGCGATTTTCTGAACAAGTTCGTGGCCGTGAACGGCGTAGTCACGAAAATATCCGAAGTGAAACCGAAATTAGTAAACGCCTGCTTCCAGTGCAACCACTGCGCAAGAGTGTACAACATAATGCAGACAGACTCGAGCGGCAGCCTGATTGAGCCGGGCGTCTGCTCGTGCGAAAGAAAATCATTCCTCCTGCTTACAAACCAATCGACTTTCATAGACAGGCAGATTATGGAGATGCAGGAGCCCCTTGAAATCACCAGGGGCGGGGAGCAGACAAGAAAAATAGCCATAGTGCTTGAGGACGACATGACAAACAAGATAATTCCCGGGGACAAACTTGAGGTGGCCGGCGTGCTGAAGCTGATGCCGCCGAAAAAAGGGAAAACTTCTGTTTACGACACTTTCATTGACTCGAACCACATTGAAAAGCTGCAGCAGGAATTTGAAGAACTTGAGCTGACTGAAGAGGACGAGGAAAAAATCAAGGAGCTCTCAAATGACCCGAAGCTTTTTGACAAAATAGCTTCAAGCATAGCGCCCTCAATTTACGGGCACAGGGAGATAAAGGAGGCCATTGCGCTGCAGCTTTTCGGCGGGACGCCGAGAAAAGTCACGCAGGACGGAATGAAAATCAGGCCTGACATCCACATTCTTCTGATCGGAGACCCGGGCGTGGCCAAAACAAGGCTGCTGATGTATGTCCACGACCTTGCCCCGAAAGGTATTTATGTCTCGGGAAGGGCGACAACAGGCGCGGGCCTGACTGCCACTGCCGAGAAGGACGAATTTGCTGACGGAGCATGGGTTCTAAAAGCAGGCGCCCTTGTTCTGGCTGCGGGCGGAATGGCAATGATTGACGAATTTGACAAAATGGACGAGCATGACAAGTCGTCAATGCACGAGGCCATGGAAACCCAGCAGATAAGCGTCGCAAAAGCAGGTATAATCGCCACATTCAAGGCAAACGCCTCGATACTGGCTGCAGCAAACCCGAAGTACGGCAGGTTTGACCCCTATGAAACCCCGGCATCGCAGTTTGAAATTCCGCCGACAATCATTTCAAGATTTGACCTGATATTCCCGATGCGCGACGTGCTTGACCCAAAAAGGGACAGCGAGCTTGCGGACACGGTGCTGACCTCGCATTATACTTCCGGGATAAGGGCGACCCAGGATTATGACAAAAAAAAGATCGAAGAGATGGAAAAGAGCGTGACGCCCGTAATCAACTCGGAACTTTTGAGAAAATACATCGCATATGCCCGCAGGAACACCCAGTCTGTGCTGACTGAAGAGGCGATGGAAAAAATAAAATCATTTTACATTGACCTGAGGAGAATCGGCGAGAAAACGGGTTCAATCCCGATAACAGCCAGGTATCTTGAGGCAATTGTCAGGCTTGCGGAGGCTTCCGCGAAAGTCAGGCTGTCGCCGAAAGTGGAGCTTGAGGACTCTGAACGGGCGATCAGCCTGCTGAGATTTTCGTTGAAACAGATAGGCGTCGACCCTGAGACAGGGAAGCTTGACATCGACATAATCGCGACAGGAACCTCAAAATCAAAGGCAGACAAGATACGCTCTGTGATGCGCATGGTGAAGAAGCTGAACGCGGATTACGGCTCTGCAACGCACGAGGCCATGATTGAGGAGGCGAAAGTGATGAACATTGAGCAGGACGAGCTTGAGGAAATACTGCAGCAGCTCAAGCGAAACGGCGACATCTACTCGCCCGGATACGGTTCGTACAAGCCGGCCGAGGGCGAGAAGTAAATCTTTCCTCGCAGTAAAATAAAATCTGATTTTGTGGGGCGGGTCTCTGCTGGGTTATGCAGGGGGCGCGATTTGAACGCGCGAAGGGACTAACCCAGCAGGTTGGCGACCCGCCCCATTTGTCCTCTCTGGAACCCCTGCATGATAAGATTATAAAGTTCAATTGCTGAATTATAACTAAGGTTGGCGACTTGTCTTGTACCTCTCTGGTACTCCTTTTTCTTTTATTTTGTTGAAAAGTAGTTTATAACATTTTTCCAACTGATGCCGATTTTAACTAGTTTTAACTGGTTAAACTGAATCAATCGCGCTGATGAGCTCAAACTTTTGACTAAAAAACCTATTAAAGTCAAAATCAAACTGTTTATTAAACTGATTTTGCATAATGAAGAGCATGATTTTTCAGTTCGACCGGAAGGGAGCAATCGCAGTTTTGATTGTGATATTTCTCAGCGTGCAGGCCATCGGCCTGCTTTCTGCGCAGAAATATCTGGGCTACATTGAGCGGGGCGAGCTCGAGCCTGCCATGAAAAATCCTGATTCCATTGACAATTCTGTGATACTTTTTGCGATAATCCTCGGAATGACCGTCCTAATAATCCTGATGATAAGGTTCGCGAGGTTCATGATAAGAATTATCGAGGCAGTGTCCATATTCTTCACTTCAGGAATATCTTTCGGCCTGCTTCTTTCGTATGTCATGCCTCTGGGCACAGCTGACTCGCTGTCTGTCGGCCTGGCGCTTGGTTTGACTGCCTGGAAAATGCTCAAACCCACGCACTTTTCGCAGAACATCGCCCTTATTTTCTCGGTGTCCGGAGCGGGCGCTGTGATGGGCGTGTCTTTCGGAATAATTCCTGTGATGGTCTTCATGCTTCTGCTTTCAATTTACGATTTTATCTCGGTATTCATAACAAAGCATATGGTGTACATGGCAAAAGCCCTGACAGACAAGCCCACGGCGTTCACAGCCGCAATCCCGACTAAAACAGCGCATTATGAGCATGTTTTCCAGCTGGGCGGGGGCGACATTGTCATTCCGCTGATGTTCGCGGTTTCAGTGCTCGCAAGGTACGGGCTGGTCCAGTCGCTCGGCGCAATTGCCGGCGCGTTCATCGCCGCCATTGCCCTGTTCTGGCACGTGACCAAGAATCCGGGAAGGGCCCTGCCCGCCCTGCCTCCGATATGCGCAGGCTCGGTCATAGGATTCATAATCGCACTGATGGTGTTCTAATGGCGTTCAAAAGAGCTGTCGCAAACAAGCTGAAGATAATCGACCTGCTGAAGGGCAGTTACACTGCCGGCGGAAGCATCGAGAATCCGAACAAGCTCGAGCTCGAAGACGGGAGGGAAGTGACGAGAGTCAACGTTGTCGGCACAGTGGCTGACAGATACGAAAACAAAGAGTCAAACTTCTCAAGCGTGATGATCGGCGACGAAACAGGAAAGATAAAAGTCAAGTTCTTCGAAGAGCCCGTGCCTGAGGGAATAAAGGAGGGGGGGCTCGTCAAAGTCATAGGAAAAATCAGGGAATCCGGCGACGAAAGATTTATACTGGGTGAGGCGATTAAAAACATAGAAAACCAGAACTACCCTAAGCTGAGAGAGCTTGAAATAAGGGAAATCAGGAAAAGGGTTGAGAAAAACAGGCCTGAAAAAGGGGAAGCTGAAGAAGAAAAATCCGTTGATTTCATTGAAGACGCGGGCGCGGTTTGAAAGGGGCTGATTAGATGGGGCTGCAGGAAATTCAGAAAAAAGTTTATGAAAACAAAGTAAAAAGAAACTTTAATACAGCTGACATTGGAAAGGAAATTGTGCTGATGGTTGAAGAGCTCGGAGAGCTTGCAAAAGCTTACAAAAACAGCAACAAAAAATCTGCCAAAGAGATAGACAACAGAGAAGAGATTATTGACGCGATAGGAGACATGATGGTTTACTGCCTCGGTTTGTGCGAAATGATGGGCGAAAACAGCGAAAAAATACTGGAAAACATCATTAATAATAACAAAAACAGAAGTCATACCGGGCATATGTGAGGGGACCTTGAGATGGCTGAAATGAATTACGACGAAATGCTTGACAACCTGTATGAAAAACTTCCGAAGAACAAGACAGTGGGGGAAAGATTTGAAATCCCTGTGTTTGTCTCATTTGCGCAGGGCAAGCAGACCGTTCTGAAAAACTTGAAGGAATGCGCTGAGAAAATAAGGAGAGACCCGGACCACATAGTGAGGTACATCATAAAGGACCTGGGAACGACGGGAAGCTACGACGGAAAGCAGGGCATCCTGCAGGGAAAATTCCGCGACGACCTGCTTAAGTCAAGATTTTTGAATTATGTAAAGGAGTTTGTGCTCTGCAACGAGTGCAAAAAGCCCGACACAGAGCTGATAAAGTTCGAGGGCGTCGAGCACAA
>JAZDJV010000051.1:0-9584 GCA_043803585.1 Microcaldota archaeon
CAAAATCATATTCCTTAAAATCAGGGACCGCGAGGGCCTTGTTCAGGTGATAGTGAAGAGCGACGACGAGAAGATGTTCTCAGAGATACAGAATCTCACGCCCGAAACAGTGGTCGCAGTCCACGGCACCGTGAAGGCGTCCAAGCAGGCCAAGGGCGGATACGAGATTGCGCCTGAAAAAGTGGAAGTTTTGAGCAGAGCCGAAGTTCCTCTTCCGCTGGACATCTCAGGAAAAATAGACAGCGAGCTTGACACCCGATTGAACTCTCGCTTCATGGACCTGAGGCAGGACAAGACAAAGGCCGTTTTCATGATACGGGACTGCGTCACGACCGCGATACACAGAACAATGGATGACATGGGATTTATTGAGATATCATCCCCAAAAATAGTTTCAGGCGGAGTTGAGGGCGGAGCCACGCTTTTCCCGATGACTTATTTCGGAAGACCGGCTTTCCTGTCGCAGTCGCCGCAGCTGTACAAACAGATGATGATGGCCACGGGCTTCGACAAAGTGTACGAGATTGCCCCTGTTTTTAGGGCAGAGAAATCTGACACAAACAAGCATCTGGCTGAGTTCACGGGCTTTGATGTTGAAATGGCGTTTATCAAGTCGTGGAAAGACGTCGCGAAAGTGCTTGAAGACATTGTCGTTGACGTGTACAAGCACGTGGAAAAGCACGCGAAGAACCACCTTGAAGTTCTAAAAGCCGAGCTTGAGGTCCCGAAAAAGCCTTTTGTTTATCTCACTCACGATGAGTGCAACAAACTGCTCAAGCGCAAGCCGTTCCAGGACATAGGCACAGATGACGAAAAGAAGCTCGGAGAAATGGTGAAAAACGAGTACGATCACGACTTTTTATTCATCACGGAGTTTCCGTCCTGCCTGAAGGCTGAGACTTTTTACGTCAAAAGAAACGACGAGAAGCCTGAGTACACGACTTCATTTGACCTTGAGATAAAAGGGCAGGAGCTCGTGACAGGCAACCAAAGGGAGCACCGTTATGCCATTCTGATGAAGCAGATGAAAGAGGCGGGCGCAAATCCGGGCTCGTTTGACTTTTACCTGGACACTTTCAGGTACGGCATGCCGCCGCACGGCGGATTCGGAATGGGCATAGACAGATTTGTCCAGAAAATGCTCGATCTGCCAAACATCCGCGAGGCAGTGCTGCACCCGAGGGACATGAAAAGAGTGACGCCGTAAGAAATCTGCGCCAGAAATCAAAAATCAGAGATTCAGATCGCGCTGAATCTCTCTATTCTTGTTTTTTCGCCGTCAGTGTAAACAGCCTTCCACATCGGCATGAGCAGGGTCTCGACTGATTTTATCTTGGCCTGCCCGAAAAGAAGCGGGATTTTGCGGACGGTTTTTTCGTCAGACTCGTCTTCCTCGACCGGGAACTTCTGGGCGTTCTCCGTCGGCAGAACGGCGTCGAATTTCGTCTCTTCAAGTGACTGCGGAATGTCGAGCTCTGGCGCGGCGGAGTAATCGCCGTCGTCGTCTTTCACCGCAAGATTTTCCTTTGCCAGGTCGGCGAGATATTTGCCGGCCGCCTGCTGTGTCAGACCGCACATCTTGGCGATTTTCTCCCTGCTGTCTGTTTCTTTCAGGCAGTTCAGCACTTCGACTCTCTTGGCGCTGAGGCCAGTGAGCTGTTCGATGCCCGCTGTCCACTTCAGCCCGCCTTTTGACTTGTAAAGCATTTCATAATCAGGCCTGATGTACAGCGTTTTCGGAATGGAGCTGCTTCCTGACTTCAGCTCCAGGCTTACTTTGTAAACCTTTGAATAAACAGGCTCAAGAGACTCAAGTTTCTCCTCTTTTCCGAAAAGCCCGAGCTTCTTTTTCCTGCGCAGGCTCTCAGCAGTGTCCTTTGCCTGCATCCCTGTGACACTCTGCTTGGCTGCGAGAGGTATTCTGCCCAGCTCCTGCTCAAGCATGACGTGTTCCTCAAAGCCTGGAATGAAAAGTTCGCCGCTTTTCATCTGGCAGTGCTTTTCCTTGAGCAGGCTGTCAATCACAGCCTGAGAATCAATGTCAATTTTGTAGCGCGAAGACATTGTGTCGCAGAGTTCCTCGACTTTTGCGAGCGAAAGTCTGCCCAATGCCTCAATTTTCTTGTAAATCAAACCTTCAACAAGCTCCTGAAGCTTTTCAGGCGAGATTTTCTCGTTAGCGTCTATTGATTTTGTCTCCCTGCCTTCATGCTGGGAAAATCTCGGCCTTATTTGCAGGCAGAATGCTCTTGAAGTCTCGTCTGACCTGTCGCCTGCAAGGGCCACGCCAATCGGCAGGGTTTTGATGAACTTTCCTTTCTCATATTCTTCCGGCACAGTGGTCGGCATCCTATGCATCACTGCCTTCAGATCGTCGTCAAACACAAGCTTGTGGCACAGGAGCAGATCAAGCTGGGACAGCACGCGAGTGTCAATGGCGCTCGGCTGCTGGGTCGCGAAAACCAGCGAGCAGCCCGGCCTTCTGCCCTGCTTTACGTATTCTATCAGCCCGTCTGTTGCAGCGGTTTTCCTGCTTCCTGCCGGAATCAGCGTGTGTGCCTCGTCAATAAACAGCCAGGTCGGCGGAATGTCGGCGTTCAGAACGTCGTCAATGTCCTCCATTTCTCCGACGTATTTTGAGACAGCGGCCTGCCTTGTGGTCATTTTTCTGGCATTGAGGATTTTTCTGCTCAGCATCCCGATTACGAGCGAAGCCACGTTCTCCTCAAGGAACGAAATGTCAATGACAGACACGTGCCCTTCCTTGCATATTTCAGCGAGCGATGTGCCCTCTTTTGAAAGTATGCCCCAGTTCTTCGCAGCCTCAAATCTCGACATAAGGGCCCTCCTGCTGTCGGTTTTGTAGCCCTTCTCCTTGCTGCTCAGCTCAGGGTCCTTCTCAATTATCATTATCAATTCGTCAATTGAAAAATTATTTTTGAACCTGTCGCGCGCAGTCTTTATCGCCTTCTCAAGAAGCAGACCTGTTGGCGAAAATCTTTCAATGCCAAAAGTCAGGCACCAGTCGCCTGCGTTCAGTTCAGCGGGTCTTAGCGAAAAAAGATGATCGTACGTCTGCTTGGGTACCTTGCCTTCCATGCCGGCAGGCACGAACACGCGCGTGCTTTCAATGCCCTTGGGCTCAAGGCCCCATTCGCCCAGCTCCTTGATCTCCTTCTCCTCTTTGTTCGGATATTTCATTGACCAGAATATTCCGACAGGATCAATGACAACGCAGGCTACGTTGGGATTGCGCAGAACAAGCTCTTCGGCAATCACGCCGATATCAAATGAATTGTGAACAATTATACCATTTGCCACAAAATTATGATTTTGAGAAACGCTAATGTCATATACTTTTTTCTTGTCTTTATTTTCTTTAATTGACACAACCTCATCCCAGAATATATCAGAATTAGCAAGTTTCATCAGGTGTTTGTTATTATCCGCTTTGGCTATTTTCAATAATTTTTCCCTATTTGGAGAGTATATTTTTGAATGGCTTAAAGACTTTGGCGAGGAGTATCCTATGAGCCTTCCGACTTTTGCCCAATTGTTAATTTTATAAATTTTCCATATCTCCTTGGGGATAGTATCCACATTTGGATTAAATTTGATTTTTCTCAATTCTTTTTTGGCTTTTTCTTGTTTAATTTTTTTGCTCCCGAAAAATCCAATTTCGTTAATAAATCTCACCACATTTTCTGAATCAACAACTAACTCGTAGGAATCAAAATATTTCCCATTACATTTAACCTTTTTGTGTCTTAATCTTGAAATTATTTCGAACCTGAGAAGTAAATTCTGAATCTGTTTTGCGAGTTCAATCGAAGAAGTTGAATAATCTATTTGCCAGTGATTTTTTCTTTTAAAAATACCCCCATCGCAACTGAATAATCTATTTAAAAATAACGAAAGCTGGTTTTTATTCAAGGTCATTATTTCATCAGGCAATTTCTTCTGTTTTGATAACTTTCCATAAAGTCCTAATTTTATCAGCCATTTCATAAGGGTGGTTTTTTGCGGGATAATAAACCCTTCATTTGTAAACTGCCCTTTTTTGTTTCTTTTAACATTTGAGATGTCGATTGGTTTTTTAACGCTTGTTACTCTATAGCATCCCTCTTTGCTATGAATAGATACTTTTAGATTTCTGTCAAAAGATGTAACACTTTCCTTAAATTCGTTGACTATCAAATCATCATAATTACTGAACAAAACAAATGTATTTCCCAAATGGCCTTCAGCAATTAAATAAGCCAATATTTTAACTTCGTGGTCTTCTATCTTAGTTTTCCCAAATAAATTAATTTTTCTGGGTGTCGCTATCCTACTCTTTTCTTTCAATAGATTAGCTGGAACCCATCCATTTACAGTTAACAGAGGATGCTCTGGTGTCAGTTCAATTTCCCTGCCACTTCTCAGGGTTATTTTGAGAGTTTTGTCAACCACTCTCTCATAAAATCCAATTTTTTCAGATTCTTCAAGTTTTAACTCATTGTTCAGGCCGAATACTCTAGAACCATTATTTTTTAAATCTTTAATCTTCATGCATCTGCCATCAGAAATCTGCACTTCGCAATCTCCCGTCAGGCATTTTCCCGTGCCCCTCGCCCCCGTGATGAAAACAACATGCGGGGACAGCGCGTCCAGATAAATCTTCTGGCCGTAATTCGCCTCCTCGACAGACTTTCCGAGAAGCAGGGCGCCCTCTTCGCCGTACTGGGAATGGACCTGCCTCTTTCTGCCGATGTAAGCTTTCGCGGACTTTCCTCCGCTGTCAGAAAGAAGCTCTATACCGTCCTTTGCCGTGCCCGTGAACTTTCCAGCCATGGCTCTCTCTACGAAGAGGTTATATAAAAACAGTTGCGGGAAAAAATACTTCCTTCACATAAACAGCAGGACCCACAGCCCGATTGCGACCATTAAGATGCCTGCAAACAGGTGCATGTACTTCACTTTCTCGAGGCGCCATGCCTGCGCTTTCTCTGTTGTTGTCAGGCCCTTGTAAACAATAAGCGTGATGGCAATCATAGGCAGAATGAATATGAAATTGTAAAGCAGCAGCCAGCTTAGGCCCTGCATAAGCGTGCCCTGCTGGGCAAGCATGCTGAGTATGACTATGTACGGCCCGCTTGTGCACGGAAGCAGGAAGAAGCTGACCAGAATGCCTGTCAAGAACGCGCCAGGCACGCTCACAACTTTTCTTATCAAACCTTTCATTCTCGGGCGCCAGGACTTGGGCACGGCCATTTCAAACCCGCCCGCGCCCTGCTTGAAGTAGTCCTTTATGTTGAGCAGGCCGACGATAATCGCAAACACGCCGATGACGCTGAACAGGAGCTCGCGCGCCCCGCTGATTTCAATTGCCTTGAATATTCCGATACCCATCGCAAGGTACGTGATGTACACGGCTGCGCTGAAAGCCAGACCGGCAAGCAGCCCTTTCTTCCGGTCTTCATTTACGATGACAGTTGAAAGAAGAAGTATCAAAACAGCCCATTCGCACGGATTGATGGCGTCAACTGCCGCCGCTCCGAGAACCACAGGCAGAGACAGCAAATTTGCTCCCGGGCCGCAGGTCTCATTTCCATTGTTGGATGCGCCTGTATGATTGTAAACAAAAGCATAAGGATTCACGCAGTTCTTTGAATTCCCGCAGGCAGTCATTTCAGCCTTGAGCTTTGCGATTGTGTCGTCGACATAATGCTCGCTGATGAGTTTGTCATTTACTGCAATTGTGGGCGTTCCAAGAGAGTTTATGCTCTTGTTGTAAGCTTCGGCGAAATCCACGAAAATCTGCGATCCGTTGCCTGCGCTCACGTCAACTTCAGTGAGATTAATCCCCGGAAATTTCTGTCTAATTTCCGGCAGCTTCTGGTAGAAATACACGCATCCGCCGCAGCCCGGTCTCTCGAACAGATAAACGTCTATTGTGTAATTACCGGTGTTGTTTCCAACAGGACACGGCTGCTGGCTCGGCGCTGAATTAAGATACAGCGACAGCGCCGCAGCTGCCGCAACTATAAGCACGATTGCAATAAGAATTTTTTTTATGTTCATCTGAATCCCTGTATAATAGCATTAATTCACCGGATTATTAAATGCTTTGTTTTTATACCATAAACGCCAAATAAAAAACATGCTTCCAGCAATGCTTCAGCTGCCGATGTTCAAGAACCTGAAGAAGTTCATCCTAGTGATGGCTCTTGTTTCAGTCGCCATTACAATAGGAATCGGCTGGCTGCTGTTCGCGTGGCTCAAGCCCGCGGAGCTGTGGGCCCAGATTCTGGTCGGAATAGGGGCAGTCGTGCTGGGCATAATAGTATTCGGGCTGTTCATGCTGGCCGCTGTCATGATTTTCATGCTCCTGCTCAAACGCAAAATGATGAAAACAATGGGCTCGATGATGGAGCAGATGAGCAAGATGCAGATTCAGCAGGGCGAACCTGACGAAAAGCCTGACACAGAGCCGAAGGATTTGAGCGAGTTCAAATGATTGGTGAACGCAAATATGTACGCTTTTGAAACATTCCGCGACGAAGTCAAGAAATGCCTGGGCAAGGCCTCCGGCATTGCGATTGAAGACAAGGACCTGTCAGTTCCTCCGAAGCCGGAGATGGGAGACCTGTCTAGCTCTGTCGCGTTCAGGATGAAGGGCAACCCGAAGATGAACGCAGAGGACATTGTGAAAAAAATCTCGCACAGCGGCGCCATATCAAAAATCAAAACAGCTGGGCCTTACATTAATTTTTTCATGGACAGAAACAAGTTCGCAGAGCAGGTTGCGGCGCAGTCGCAGAAAGAGGACTACGGCTCCTGCGAAACTGGCAAAGGAAAGACAATTTATTTTGAGTACATGCAGCCGAACACAAACAAACCGCTTCACGTGGGGCATCTGAGAAATCAGGTTCTTGGGATGGCCATGGCAAACTGCATGAACGCCTGCGGATATAAGGTGATCAAAGGAACCATTTCAAACGACAGGGGCGTGGCAATATGCAAATCAATGCTTGGCTACCAGAAATGGGGGAACGGCGAGACGCCTGAAACAGCGAAAATAAAGCCCGATCATTTTGTGGGAAAATATTACACAATGTTTGTGCAGGAGGCTGCGAAACAGCCTGAGCTTGAAAAAGAGGCTCAGCAGTGCCTTGAAAAATGGGAAGCGGGAGACAAGGAAACGCGCAAGCTCTGGAAAAAAATGAACGACTGGTTCTACGAAGGCGTGCAGCAGACTTATGACAGCCTCGGAACGGCGTTTGACATTTATGACTACGAAAGCGAAACTTACGCGCAGGGCAAGCAGCTTGTGATGCAGAACATCGGAAAGGTTTTCAAGCAGGACAAGGACGGCTCTGTGTTCGCCGACCTTGAGCTGTACGGCCTGTCGAACAAGGTAATGCTGCGCGCAAGCGGAACTGCGATTTATTCGACAACAGACTACGTGCTCGCAAAAATGCGCTTTGAAAAATACCATCCTGACGAACTGATTTATCTGGTCGGCTCTGACCAGAACGCGTATTTCAGCCAGCTGCTCAAAATATTCGAGCTCTCGGGATTCAAATTCGCTTCAAAATGCAGGCACCTTTCATACGGCTTGGTTTACCTGCCTGAGGGACAAATGAGCTCGAGGGAAGGCAGGGTTGTAACCGCTGATGAAGTGGTAAATCAGATAATCGCGCTCGCATCAATTGAAACCCAGAAGCGCGACATGGCGTCAGATGTCAGAGAAACAGCCCGCGTCATAGGCACGGGCGCCCTGAAATTCGCAATCCTCAAATCCAATGCTACAAAAGATGTTATATTTAAAAAAGAGGACGCTGTCTCATTCGAGGGCGACACAGGCCCTTATCTGCAATATGCTTATGCCCGCTGCGCGAGGATATTGGAGAAAGCCGGTGCAAAAAAGGCAAAAGACGCGCACGTTGATTACAGCACGCTTTCAAAGCCTGAGGAGCAGCAGCTCATCAGAAAGCTCGGCGAGTTCCCGGCTGTCGTGAAATCAGCAGGCACAAACCACGAAATCCACACCCTGTGCCAGTACCTCCTTGACTTGGTGCACACTTATTCATCGTTCTACGAAAACTGCCCTGTGCTGAAAGCCGAGTCAAAAGACCTTGCCGCGGCAAGGCTTGAGCTCGTGAAGTCGGTGAAGAATGTGCTCAAGCACGGGCTGAATCTGCTCGGAATTGAAGCGCCGGAGAGGATGTAGTGCTATTTTTAAGATGAAAAAACCTATTCTATTAAATCAGTCCAGCGGGCAACTCAGGTAGCCAGAGTAGTTCACTTCGGTGCCGAAATGGCGTAATATGGCGGGAGGGATTCCGCTATTCCAGGGCTCAGTGCATGGGCGCAAATCTGAGATTCAGGAGAGCTGTGAAAAAAGCATCTGTTCAGCCAGCCAGAGCCAGACAGCAGGCGCCGGCAAAGAGAAGTATGATTTCTAATTTCCTTGAAAATCGTGCGAGAGCAAGGGAATTGACAGCCAGAGAAAACGCCGAGAAAGCGCGGCAGAAAATCAGAAAAGCCGAGCAGGAGCTTGAACAGAAGCGGGCGAAAGAGGCCAGAGAGTTAAGGACAAAAGCAGTTGAAGCTGCGCAGGCCAGGGCTGAAAGGGCGCGGCTGGCTGAGCTGGAAGCCAGGCAGGCGCAGGCGAAAAAGGGGGAAGAAGCAAGGGCAAGACAGACGCAGGCTGAAAGAGAGAGAATTAGGCTGGCAGAGCAGACAGTCAAAAGAGAGCGGGCTGAAAAAGAAGCTGCCCAAAGAAAAGCAGCTGATATGAGGGCAGAGCAGCTGCGCGAGGAAGCGAAACTAAGAACAGAAATTGAAAGAGCGAGAAAAGAGGCAGACAAAAGGGAAATCTCAAGATTATCAAATACGCGGGTTGAGGAAAGAAGGCCTGCGCATGAAGGCAGAGCCGCAATTGCCAGGAAATTGCAGGCAGTCTATGAAGAAGAGATTCCTGCGAAGAAGAAAAAACTAGTTCTCAGAAAAGCCGTGAGAGTTGCGGAGCCGCCGTCAGATGACGGCAGAAGGCGCAGGGCGGCAGTTTCAGAAGCTGAAAAGCCGAAAGCTCTGAGAGAATTCGCGGAGAGGAAAGAAAGAAGACCGCTGATACGGGCAAGAGAAAGAATTATTTCTGAAATGGAAGAAAAACCGGTAGCGGGAGCAGTGAAAGCAGAAGCGCCTGCGAAGACGGCTGCAAGAACCGAAGAAAAGAAGCCGGGCGTCTTCGAAACAGCGCAGAAGCGGGCCAGAGAAATGAAAAAGAGCACAGAGGCAATGGCCCCTGTTCCCGGCGGAGCGCTGTTTGAGCGCCTGTTCGGCGGAAGAAAAAGGGCTGAAAGGGAGGCCGGGCAGGCGGAAGAGAAAGGAGCGCTTGAGCAGAAGGAAGAAGAAAAGCTGACTAAAAACATTCTGGAGTATGAAGAGAAGTATTTCAAAATGGGCGTTAATCTTAATGAAATCAGAAAGCTCCCTCAGGAACAGCAGGCAAAGAGTTATGAGATAGTAGAGGAGACTGCTAAGAGAGGTGGGGATGCGGGGGATCTGCTTAGGTACGGCGTGCCTGCTGCTGCTAA
>JAZDJV010000052.1:0-10286 GCA_043803585.1 Microcaldota archaeon
GCTACTTTTGCGTCAAATTCTTTTAGATAATGGTCCTTCATGTTGAGCTGTTCAGTCTGCGCCATCTTTCTTCGCTTCCGCAGGGCTTGTAGTTGGCCCCAAACTTTTTAGAATCACAGCCTTCACTTTGTCAGCAGGGAACGCCAGCCTGACAAGCGTGGTGTTTCCACGGAAACCTTTTCCAGAGACTGCGGTTGTCAGAAGACCCAGCATCTCCAAGTCGTTGATGTACTCCCTGCACCATCTGGCGCTGCGCGGAGTTTTCGCCAGCGAGTTGCACAGATGCTCGTATTTTTCGTAAATCTCTCCGGAGAAAAGCACGTGCTCGTCGTGAGTGCCGTCAAGGCGCGTGGTTTTTCCGCCCTGCTCAGTCAGAACTGCGCAGGCATACAGCACAATTTTCTGGTGGTCGGGCAGAGTGTTTATCAGCTCGTAAACAATCTCCTCTTCGACGCCTTTTCTCGCGCTTTTTATGTGCTCGTCAATCACTTTTTCGGCCTTGAAATTGTCAGCCACTTCGCCGGCTTTCAGAAGAAGCTTCAGCGCATATCTTGCGTCGCCTGATTCCTGCGCAGCAAGCGCGGATGCGAAGCTTATTGCAGAGGGATCAACCGTGTCTTTTTTGAAACCGATCTTTGACCTCTGCAGAAGAATGTCAGCCAGCTGCTCGGCGTTGTACGGCGGGAACACCATCTCCTGTTCGCACAGCGTTGATTTCGAGCGCGGGTCAAGCTCTTTTTTGAAAGTGATTGAGTTCGTGATTCCTATCAGCGAAATGTGCCCGTTTCCAAGCTCGTCATTGGCTCTTGTCAGGGTGTAAATCAAATCGTCAAGGTCCCTGACCTTGTCAAGCTCGTCAAGAACGATTATGTAATTCTGCCCGGCTGCCCTTATGTTATTGAGTATCTTGTCAAACAAATGGGAAAAGGGGAAGCCGACAAATTTCTCCTCTGGATAGCAGTATTCGGCGCACTTCAGGAGAATCTGGTATTTCGTGTTTATGATTCTGCAGTTTACGTACACCTGGTCTATTTTCACGCCGTATTTTTCCTTCTTCTCCTGCAGTTTTTCAAGCACGTACTTGATGCTCGCGGTCTTTCCTGTGCCTGTTTTTCCGTACAGAAAAAGATTGTGGGATATTTTTCCGTTGAGAATAGGAGCCAGAGTTTTCATTATGCTTTCTATCTCTTTCTCCCTGTGCGGAAGCGTTTCGGGGATGTAGTGCGGGCTCAAAACGTTCCTGTTCAGGAATACGGTGGGTTTTTGAAGCTCCTCTTCGAATATGTCTCTCATAAAAACGACCTTAACAGCTGAAAATACGTTATTTTTTCTGTATCAATAGCTTAAAATATGGGTTGGATGTAACTATATACAACACAGATATTAACAATATCGTTTAATATCGTTTCTTTAAAAGGAGGTCTAAGAAATGGCAGGCATTTTGGAAAAATTTAGAGGGTCAAAATCAGTTGACATTGAGGACTATCTTGACAAGCTGGGCATGGAATCAGACGACCTTATGGAGGAGCACGCTGACATGTGGGTCAGGCCGTATTCTCTTGAAGAGGTTGTTGACGTGGAAAAAGTCTCAGACGAGCTCAAGAAGGGCAACATGGTGCTGCTTAACATAGAGCCTTTGTACAAAAAGAACGCAATAAAGCTCAGGCAGGCGGTATCAGAGCTCAAGACAACTCTCGGAGAAATCAACGGGGACATGGCGAGAGTGACAGAGCACAGGATACTGATGACTCCTTCAGGCGTTAAGATATCCAAGAAAGGGCGATAAGAACAAATAAATACCATGACGCAGTGGGTTTATCATGATACTTGAAAACCCCGCCCTTGTTCTTAACATTGGCATGAAAGACATAATGGAAATTCTAGAGTCAACGCTCAAGGAAAAAAACTGGCGCAATTTCGACATGGCCAACATGAAGCTGGTCTATGTCCCTTATTATATTTTCAATTACGACACTCTGGTCGAGCAGAAGATGCAGGACCAGACTTTTTCTCAGGGATTCTCGGGCACAATGGCGATGCACGCCGTTAGCGGAAAGCTCGAGCCGCTGCTCATCGAAGTTATGGAGAAGCAGCCTGTCAATTACGAAAGAGAAGTTTCTCACGACCTGAAATTCGAGGCCCAGAAAGCGGCAATAAATATGGCTGAAGTCAAGGACACGGCCAAGATAAAGCTCGCCGGGCAGTTCAACGTCGGAAAGGATTCGATGGCCACGTCAGGATTCAGGCTTGTGTACTGGCCTGTGTGGGTGGTTTTTGTCACGCTTCCAAACAAGAAAATCCAGAAGATGGAGGTCGAGGCTGTCTCGGGATACCCGATGAACATCGAGGAAGTGCCTGAAAGAGAGCTGACCTGGGTCGAAGTGACGCAGGACACGATTGAGAAAATGAAGACAGCGCAGGGCTGGGCCGAGCTGTCAAAAACAGCCGCGTCAGCAGTCGGAGGGGCGGCAAAAGCAGCTGCTGCTAAATCCAAATCAGCCGGAGGCGGCGGAGAGGAAGGCGGCGAAGGCGGGGGTCCGAGGCTGTCGTTCCTGAAGAACAAGAGCGTGATCTGGATTATTCTTGCGATAATCGCGGTTATAGCGATATATTTGTTTTTGTGAAGTGAACTAAAAAGCTGCTAGAATTTACATGAATTCCGCCAGCGAGTGCTGCATCTTTTTCTCGGGCTCGATGTGGAAAATCGACTCCAAGTCGCGCTCCACAAGCCTTAATCTCTGTTTGAGGTAGTCGCCCAGGCCGTACTTCTCGGCCATTTCCTGCGACACGCCGAGGTATTTTTCGATTCCGCCCTTGTGGACAGTCAGAAGAATTTTTCCTCCGCATTTCAGGCACTTTCCTACCAGAGGAACGCGCCTGTATTTTCTCGCGCAGTCAACGCAGCGGAATGTCTGCTGCCCGAACGAACGCAGATTTCCATAGATGTCCCTCAGGAAGTGGAAGTTCAGGATTCTTTCAGCCAGGTCCCTCTCGTCGACAGCCATTATTTTCACAGCCAGCTCAAGCTCCTTGTTCACTTTTTCTGACATCGTCTTCAGACTTGAATATGATGTTATTGACGGGCCTTCATCAATCGCGTAAGTGTCAAACAAAAATCCGATGTCCCTGGCCACATTTTCAGTGCCGAGCTTTTTGCTCACTGTCTCAAGCTTTATGTCGGCGGGGTTTATGAATTTCTGCGACATTTCGTAGAACTCAATCGGGAATTTGTAAGTCGTCTCCATGTCAAACACCTGGTCGTCGACTTCGCTCGGGTTGAGGACGACAGATAGGATCTGCGGAACGTCCTCTGTTCCACCCGCCCTGTCAGGCACGTACTCTTTTGAGAAGTTCAAAAGCGCATCAAGCAAAAGCATTATTGAGTCTTCATCCCCATCACAATCACGACGACATGCGCAGTGGAAATATGGATGGGCGTAGCACCCTCTGGCTTTGCTCACGCCTATTATTCTTGCGACCGTGCCAGCCGAAATGTGCGGGGCCATGCCGGCCACAAAATGACCGATTATGTCATCAGTCTTTTTCAGGTTGTACGCCCTCGGCATGCCGTAGAAATACTCAAGCAGATCATCAACGAAATTCGCGACCCTGAACATGTATTCCGCGCACCTTTCGCTGACCACCATGTCCTGCGGGAACATCTCTACAATCTGCTCATTGTCAGTCAGGTCGCTTCTCTTGTAGTCCTTCAGATAGCCGAGCGAGCGCGTCTTTTCAACGCTGAGCCCTATCTCCCTGGGCTTGAAATGAGTCAGAGGGATGTTGGTTGCGTCAAACCTTGATGTTCCGTCCTTGAAAACATACACGCCGTACTTGGCCCTGAGCAGGGTTTTCTCGACAGGCTCGAAATATTTCTCATCGTTCATCATTCCGAGCACGCCCTTGACTTTGTCGGGCGATGAAATCTTCATTTTCGCGAGCGGCTTCTCGACCGCGGCCTTCATGTCAATGACGCTCTTGTGATACGCAATGACGTTGCCGTCGCACCTCGGGCATTTCTCATCGTCGGTTTTTGTCCCGCACTTCATGCAGGATTTTATCAGCTTCGCCCTTGCCCCGCAGTCGGGGCATTTGTAGGCGAAAGTCTCTTTCTTGCATTTTTCGCAGTAAAGATAGGCGATATCAATGGTGATTTTTCCCTTCTCGGCCGCCTTCATCACGCTTCTGGTCTTTCCGCCGAAGTTTCCAATGGGGGTCAGTCCGTGGACAGGCGGAGACATGGCTCTTTCCTTTGATTTTTCGGGCCTGCCCATCCTCGCGCCTATGAAGCTCGGCGCTTTGTTGTAAACAGGGAATCCGGCGAAAATATTTACAAGAGCCAGCGCAGTCTCGGCTGATTTTATTTTCTCTTCGTCAGCTGTTTTTCCTATGCCTAGGCATTCTTTTATGACGAGCGGGCTCTCGATTATCACGCTTCCGTTTCTGACTTTGTGGGGCATGCAGATTTTTTCAAGAAGAACCTTCTCATCCCTGAGCTCGGCGGTCAGCCTTTCCACTTTTCTGCCCTCAAAGCCGTCAATGAGCTCGGTTTTTCCTGTTGAGAGCCAGGCCTTCAGCTTGAGCACTTCGTCTTTCGTGAGATTTCCGAACATGTGCGTGTATTTCGGGTGCAGGGGGATCTGATTTTCCCTGCTTATTTTCACAGCCTCTTCATCAGTTATCGTGTGGCTGAATTTGACGCCCTTCTGCTCGGCAATCTGCTCCCACCACTCTTCGCATATGCCTGACGGCAGGAGCGGATGGGTTGATTTCAAAAAATCGCCGTAGCAGATGAGCATGTCGCCGAGGAACAGAATGCTTGAAATGTCCTCTTTGATGTCTTTCACTTTTTCGCTGTCATCAAGCCTTATCACGTCGCCGTTTTTCAGGCGGACGACAGGCGCCTCGATTGTCGAGCACGGCGTGATGGCGCAGCCTTTTCCGGGCCTTTCTATTTTCAGCTGCGTTCCGATTGCCGCAAAATCATCAAGAACACGCATTGTCGCGGGATGGATGCACTTCGCGTTTATCCCTGAGTTCCTGGCCCTGCCGTATCTCAGCCTGAATCCGCCGGGCCTTGAAGGGTATGCGAAAATAGGCCTTCCGCCGACCACGTCGCCGAGGTATCCCGGATTCGGCTTTATCTCTTCCTTTCCGCTTTTTTTCACGACTTTTATTATTCCCTCGAGCCAGTCCCAGTCGATTCCATATTTTCTTGAGAATTTCAGGAGCTTCGCCGACTTCTGTGCGATTCCTTCTGCTACGACGAGGCACATTCCGCCCCTGATGCAGTTCGTGGCCACTCTCGGAAGATTTTTGTAGACCGAAACTTCAATTGTGGATGTCGTCTTGTCGCCGTCAATGCACACGGGGCAGTTCTTCACAATATGCTTTATCTCGTCGTCAGTCGGGGTATACTGAAGTTTGGCGACAGAGTTCTTGTAAATAGTTATTTCCTCAACATATCTTTCAACCTCGGTGTCAGTCGGCCTGTAGTCTGCCACGCCCATTTTCTTTCTGGCATAATCAGCGAGCATGACGGCAAGCCCGGCAGCCGTTCCTCCGGCCGACCTTATCGGGCTTGCGAAATAAATCGAGCAGTAGCTGCTTCCGTCGGGGTTTTTGTTCACCTCGAGTTTTGAAACGCCCTCTGTTCCCGCGACAAGAATTCCTTCTGTCAGCATCGTGAGCGCAGTTCTCACAGCCTGTTCGGCGCCCGCTGCCTCTGATTTGAATGAGCAGAATTTTTTGTCCATTATCTCGTCAATTATTATCAGCGAGGCCTTGTCTCTGCCGTTTGCTTTTATGAGTTCGCGGATTCTTTCCGAAACCCCCTTCGGGCCGACAAGCTCTTCAACTCTCGCCGCAAGGTCGTTTGCCCTGTGCATCTCAACTTCGGTCTTGACGTCAAGGCCCTTTGAGCGCGCCTGCTCGGCGATTCCATACAGCCTGCTTGTTTCTGTCTGAAGCATCTGCTTGTAATTGATGTAGTTCATTTTCATTTCTCCGAAAGTTTCTCAAATTCTTTTTTAATTGCGAGCGCCTCAATGTCCTGCGTGTCCCGCGTTTCGCAGATTATCGTCGGCGTCAGCCCATATTCCATAATTGACTCGCAGAACAGCTTTCTATTCGGGCCCATCCCTTCTTCATATGCGCTGACGTGGCTTCTTTCGCCCTTGTCAGTGTAAATCAGGCGCGAATAGTGGCAGTGAAGGTTCTGGATTCTCTCTTTTCCGCATTCTTTTTCTATTTCGTCGAAAACATTGAGGAAGTCTGCTTTTGTTTTCAGCGAGCCGCCTGTTCTGGCGTGGTGGTGGGCGAAATCAATACACAGCTCAACTCTTTTGTGGATCTTGTCCATCGCAATCAGCTCGTCAAGTGAGCCGAGCGCAGACTTTTTTCCGCCTGTTTCAGGGCAGATTTTGACTCTCGAGTTTTTTGTAAGCTCAATTATTTCTTCCATGCCTTTCATGCACTGCTCAAGCGCCCTTCGGGGGTCGCCCTGGTAGTAGCCGGGATGGAAAATAACTTTCTCGGCGCCTTCAATCTCGGCGATTTCAATGCATTTGACCATCCTTCCAATTGAGCGCTCATAGATTTCCTTGTCTTTGCTAGTCAGCACCACAAAAAACGGAGCATGAATCGAAAGAGCCACATTTGCCTGTCTGCCATTCTCGCCAAGCAGTTTCGCCCTTTCAAGAGGAGTGTTCACGCCGTGAGTGGCCTGAAATTCGTATGCGCTCAGCCCAATTTCTCGGAGCCACAGCGGGCAGTTCATTATCTCTCTCTTGTACGGACTGCTGAAAAAGTTCGCGGGATTGCCCGCTGTTCCTATTTTTATTTTGTCAATATTGTGAGTCATAATATCATTCCTTTATTCTTCAAGCTTTTCTTCGCGTTTCATACTACCATCCATCCAATCATTCATCCTTGTCAAAGTGCATTACCCTGATTTTTCCGTTTTTCAGCTCCACCACAGGCACGATGCCCGGCGTGGGCTTGTGGCCCTGCTTAACCTGATACGGCGTTATCTGCTGGAATGTGCCGGAGTTTATGCAGGTCACGCCCCTGTAAATGTCGTATCCGTTTTTGTGGATGTGCCCGGCGTGGAATATGTCCGGAATTTCATTTATCACAAGTGTGTCTGTGACAGAGGGCGTTATCGGCTTTCCGCCGTAAATCGGGTGCAGGTGCCTTCTTTTCAGGCATTCAATGAGCGGGCTCTCGGATTTTTCATAGCTTGCAGCGGGCACCCTTGCGATGATGTCGTCAAAGCTCGTGCCGTGGTATATCAGCGTGTTTATTCCGTGGACCGAGACAGTAGCGGGCGAGCCGACAAGGGTGACGTTGCTCATTTTATATGATTTTCTCAGCAGGTCCTCAGGGATCACCGGCTGGGGGTCGGCGTTTCTCACCGCGTCGTGGTTTCCCGGCGAGATGATGACCTGCACGTAGTCGGGAATCTGCTCAAGGTATTTTTCAAAAGCGTCATACTGTGCGAATATGTCAAGAATGTCAAGCTCGCTTTCCTGGCCGGGATAAATTCCGATGCCGTCGACAAGGTCGCCTGCTATTGAAACATATTTCACCTTCCCGGCGAGCTCCCTCTGCTTCTCGTCGCCCTCCTTTCCGGCAAGCCATCTTATGAATTTTTCAAAGCTGTTCTGCACGAACATTTTGCTGCCGATGTGCATGTCAGAAGTCGTGAGCAGGGCGATGTCCTCCTCGATTTTCTTCGGCTGCTTTATCGGCATGTCAGGCTGGCTTATGCTGTCTGCAATGTACAGCTCGCTGCTCATTCTGCCGTCAATGCATATCACTTCGTCGTCAACAAGACTTCCCGCATATTCAATAAGCTTCTTGTTTGATGACGGAATCAAAACATTCTGCTCGCAGTCAAGGTCCTCGACGTTCAGAAGAATGTGCCCGTTCTTCGTGGTCCTTTTCTCAGACACGATGCCGATTATTCTTGTGCGCACGTTCTTTTTCAGTTTCAGCTTGTTCAACGGAACAAGCGAGTTTCCGCCCCTGCTCGCGTACATCTGGGAGATCTGTGTGTACCTGTCCCTGAAATAATTGACAAAATTCTCGACTTTTCCCGTGCTCTCAATGCCCATGTTCGCCCCGCTGAGCACCTTGAGCCTTGTCTCGTATTCTTTTGCAGTCGGCTTGAACTCGGTGTATTCAATCTCGACCTTCTTTTCCTTCAGAATGTCCTTGCCTTTCTCCACAATGTCAAAGCAGGACAGGTCAATTATCGTCTTCTCGCCCGCGCACTTCATCGCAGCGCGGGCAAGCTCCTCGGGATTGTTGGAATTAGTTATTTTCTCGAAAGCTTCCGCAGTGACCATGTATCCTTTTTCCTGAAGCTCCTTGACTGCTGACTTAGCATCCATTATACCAGCTCTGCGGACCGGCTGCCCTCAGGTGTATGAGGTTTATTTTGCAGCGATTAGCCCCGTTTTTCCCGTTGCGTCAAAACTAGAGATGTATGTTAAGCCCTAACTGAAATAAAAGGTTATCCTCACCGCGTTAAGAATTACCAATTTCTTAATCAGCGAGTTTTTCAGATAGTTACCTCACCGTTCGTTCAATAAGCTTTTCCGGAAAATAAGTGTATTTCAGGCTCTTGCTAAAAAGCATTATTTCGCAGGTTTTGACAGAATCCTTGTCATACTGGTTGATGCCAGACAGAAGGTTATGCAGCTGCTCAGCTGTTTTAACATGGGCGTACAAAATGAAATTGTATTTTGTCACTGACTTTGCAGCCCACATCACGTTGGGGCTGCCCCACAAGAACCTTTCAAGCTTTTTTTCGCCTTCTGGTGAAAGCGGCCTGACCTTCAGAAGAATCAAAAAAACAAATTCACCAAGCGCAGAATAATCTACTATTGGGACAAACGTTGTTATCACATCGCCTTTCACCATTTTTTTCATGCTGTATTTCACAATGTCTATGTGCAAGCCTGTCTGTTTTGCCAGTTCAATCAGCGATTTGCCGGCATTTTTTGAAAGAGCCTTTAACAGCTCAAAATCATTTGAAGTTATTTTAAAAACTTTTTCCGGTTTGGCGCAGGCCTTTTTATTGAAATCAAAATCGCCGAATGTTGACAAAAACGGCTTTCCTGCAAATTTCTTTGTAAGGATGAGGATCTCGTAATTTTCAACCATGTCCTCGCAGTCCATGATGATTTTTTCTAGGTTGTGGTAAAACTCTTCCAGGTTTATGGCAGCAACTGCAAGTTCAAAGTTAAACCTGCCTTGGTAGACAAAGGCCCCCCTGACAAAATCATATTCAACAAATTTTCGGGAAATTTCCTCAAACTTTTTTGAATCCATTGGCTTTAGCTGCAGCAGCACGTGAAAAGAGTATAAACCAAAAAAAGAGTCATTCAGCAGCACAGTGCACCCTTTGATTAAGCCGCTTTCCTCCATTTTTGCAATGCGGTAATAAACTTTGTCTTTTGATATCCCCAGTTTTCTGGCTATCTTGGATTTAGGCGTGCGGGCATTCTGCGATAAGATGTTAAGTATTTTGACGTCCATGTCCTGTAGCACTACCCTGTTAGTAGTATCCAATTTTGCCATAATACTATAATAGTGTAGATATATTTAAACATTTCCCTTAAAACAGGAAAAAATGAGGTAAAATTACTTATTTACTAAGACCGTACCTATAGTGCGAAGGAGGAGGATAGGAATGACAGAAATTGCAACAGAAAAACAAATGGTATTGGATGTTCTGGAAAATGGCAGTACAGGCATGCTGTTCTGCATGGCCTGCGGAATGTGCGGCTGAGAAGGAGATGAGAACATGGGCAGTATAATGCAGGAGATCAGGAGAGCGCAAGCTAATGCAGACAAAGAGGGCCTTATGTCATCTGGCGGCCCCGATGTGGTTACTTACAAGCATAGAAGAATCAAAGCCTGCGGCAATCATGTTTGGCTGTATTATGTGCCTGATTTTTCCATGTTTTCCAGGCAGTTTTTTACAAGCGTGATGAAAGGCATGCCAAGTGGCCTGGATTTGCAGGATGAGCTTGAAATTGAAGCTAAAATTGAGAAAAAATGGGTTATTGTACATTTTTCAAAATCTTTAATGCCTGATGCGGCAACCAAGGCAGTGCTAAAGAAAAAAGAGTATCTCAAATCACTGATTAAAAGATACGCAGCAAAAAAGAGGAAATTTGAAAAAGAGCTTTGCAAAAGTGAAAAACTGCTTGCTTCCGGAAAATCTTTGGATATTGATGTGCAGCATCTGTTCAAGGTTGCCGTGGATTTTACCT
>JAZDJV010000053.1:0-2098 GCA_043803585.1 Microcaldota archaeon
GTCGAGGTTGATCAATGAAGGCGTTGTTATCGTCTCTGTTATCCCCTTCACTGCCCTGCAGATGACTTCATCTGCGACAGAGAATGCCTGCTCAATCGGCAGGTTAGGGACGAGCTCAACGAGCCTGTTGTTGTCGATTATGATGACTGTGTCTGCGATTGTTCTCAGCTTCTCGATGCCTTCGTCTGCCTTAATCAGTCTGGCTCTTTCAAGTCTGAACGGATAGGTGACCATTGCGATTACAATTGCCCCCTGCTCCTTTGCGATGTCTGCCACGACAGGGGCTGCACCTGTTCCTGTTCCTCCGCCCATTCCCGCAGTCAAAAACACCATGTCAGCTCCGTCCAAAGCCTGCGATATCGCAGCCCTTGAAACTTCAGCCGCTTTCAGACCTACTTCAGGATATCCGCCTGCACCCAGCCCGCGGGTGACGCTCTGTCCGATAAGGAGTTTCTTGACAGAGTCGTGTATCAATGTCAAATGTTGTTTGTCTGTGTTCATTGCTATTAGTTCGGCGCCGCTAACTCCCAAGCGTGCCATTCGGTTTAAAGTGTTGTTTCCAGCACCCCCACAACCCATCACTACGATTCTTGGTCCGTCTGAGATCTGGGAAGTGGATTTTTTTGTATCAGTAGAAACCGCGTTTCTAACTATGCTCTCCAAATGTGTCACCTCTCCTTTTACTAATTTTCATTACCCATTTCTTATATATATACTTATCTAAGAAACCGTATAGCACCGAGCTTGCTCATTTTTTCCGAGTAATGAAAAACCAGCATGCGCAGAGCATATTTCTCCGCCTTACCCGGAAGATTTTTCCACGAGGGAAAAATATTTTTCTGATCAGGGCTTTGTTTGGGGTTCATTTTTGCTTGAACTTTTTACTTTGAGGATTTTTCCGCAGTTTTTGCTTGAGATTTTTTGTTTGAGGATTTTGCCTAACATTATGTTAGCCGTTTGCACAGAGACATTTCGCAGTTAACAGGGCAAAATCCGATTTAACAGAGAAAAAGCTCATTGGCAGGAAAGCCGAAATGGCGGCGCAAAAACACAAGCAGTTGATCCGGAAACTTCCTCGTTTCTGTAACCCCGCAGACATCCAATCTGCATGTTATGGCTGCTCCCGTCAGGGCCTGACCAGGTTCCATACAAAAAGAATCCTGCAGGACAGAAAGTCAACGTCTGCATCCGGACTGTTCATGCTTTCACGCAGCTCTCCCGGCTGTTCGCTCCCCCGTAAAGCGGGTTTGGGGTTACAAGAGACCGCTACCCTCCCAGCCTATCCTGCCGAAGATATTCTGGAAAAAGAGATTTATAAACCAGCTGTGCGTTACTACCTCTGATAACTATGAGCCCTCTCAAGCTTTTCGCGGTAATATTCGCGGTGATTATTTTCGAGGTGTCTTTCGGAGCAGGAATCATCCTCTACGAAGCGGGTGGACTCGGAGTGGGCGTTGACACCACCGGAACTCCCGCCTGCGTGAACAAAACAACGATAAAATACATTGACCTGAGCAACATAACCCCGCAGAACATTTCTGTGTACGGCGTCGGGGTGCACATGGACAATGAAACAGGCGAGCTGATTGAAATACAGATAAGCATGAAGCCCGGCAGCGGAAGGACGTTCTTTGACAGCACGTTCACTTCTTACGGAACTGATTTGCAGGACTCAATTGACATTGTAAAATCATACGCCGAGAAATACACTGAAATCAGCCTTGATGACTACGACCTGTCAATAAAAACCACGTCCCAGGCGCACATAATAGAGGGTTCGTCAGCCTCGGCGACAATGACCGTCGGTTTGATAGCGCTGATGGAGAACAAAACCGTGCCGGAGAACATCGTGATGACCGGAACCGTGGACGAGTACGGCAGAATCTGGCAGATAGCCGAAATTGACGTTAAAATAAAGGTGGCTGACGACATGGGCATAGTGAAAATGCTCGTGCCGAACACCCAGTGCGACGAAGCTGAAATGGCCGCAGCTGGCAAGGACGTAGAAATCGTGTGCGTCAAAAACATCGAAGAAGCTGCCGAAGAAATGATCGAATAAAAAAGAGACCCCTCGTTTTTGCTTGGTTTATGTTTATTT
>JAZDJV010000054.1:0-20422 GCA_043803585.1 Microcaldota archaeon
CCAAATCATCAAAAAGTAGTCGCGCATCTGCTTTGCAATAGCTCTGTTCTGGAAGACAATTCCGAGTTCGTCGCTCAAATTCTTCGGATTTCTCACTATAATATCAGCCTCTTTTCCATCAGTTACAAACAGCGTAAACTGCCCGACAGGGTAGTGTCTTAATTCAACGCCGCTGTAATACTGCCGCAGGATGTCTTTGTTCTCCTCGTCAAATTTGAACACTATGAATTTGAAATCCACGCCCCTTTTCTTGAATTTTTCCATTTCACGGTAAATTTTGGTTGTTGTTTTCTCCCCTTTTGATATTAAAAAAACCTCTTTTTTGGCGTTGGCAAACTGCTCAGCCCCGTAATCAAAGATCTCTTTCCGGTTGTTGAGTATTATTAGGTCCTCCTTGACCACGCTTTCTTCTTCAGGCTCAAACTGCCTGGCTGAGCTGATCAACAGCTCGCTCAAATCCTCAATTTCCTGAATTTTTTTGCCTGAAAATATCTTGATTCCCTTGCTCGGCTCTATCAGCTTGAAAACTTTGGGCTTTGTGGGAAGAATTGTAATCAACCCCTTTGATTCGAGCGCCTGAAGGGACATATACGTTTTCCCGTGGGGCACTCCGCTCTTTTTGCTGATTTCCCCCCCGGTCGCGCTGCCTGATTTAAGCAGGGCTTCGTAAACGCGCAGTTCATAGTCTGTCAATCCTAATTCCTTTAGTCTTTCGAGCATACTTATCACTACTACTCCTTATAGGAGTTACTACTTTATAAAAGAACCACTTTTCATGGTCTACCTCATGGAGGGAATTAAATGGTTCAAACTAGTGTCAAGGCCTGCGACTGGCTTCGTTGATTACGCATACCACTCTGGTTTAGGCAAAGCGCAGGAAACTCTTGGAAAAGACTTCCCGATAAACGGCATGAAAACAGATTCCTACGGAGATGTGACAGATTGGTACCTTGATTTTGATGAAGTGTCAAAATTGACTGAAGTAGTCAAAGCCAAACAGAAAAAGAATCCGAAATTTTTGCGGGATCTTGCCGACACTGTCTACAATTACTCAACTGCTTTGCTTGTTGAATCCAAAAAAATAAAATTAAAAAGATTGAACAAAGTTAGTGATGATGAAATTCTACTGGATTTCAGAAAGTTCGTGAGGGCGCTTGAATCCTTCGCGCCTATGCTGATAATCCCGTTTCCTGTGGAAAAATATTTGACATCTGATCTTAAAATGAAAATAAAAAAAGAGTGTGGCATCACTGACGAAAAAACTGAAGAGTTCTTCAAGGATATGGCTGTCCTTGAAAAAGACTCCGATGTTTACCTGGATAGAAAGGACCTGTTTGAAATGGCTGTAATAAAAAAACAAAGAAAATCAATCGACAAACGGATCAAGGATCACCTTGAAAAATATGGCTGGATGGCCTGCCATCAAATAATGTATTCCAAACGGTGGTCAAAGAACCACATCCTTAGCGAAATTAGTAAAATTGCAGATCCAGTCACGGATCTTAAAAAACTTAAGAAAAGCAGGAAAGAAGAGATTCTTAAAAGCAGGAAACTGCTCGCTGGAATGCCTAAGGGGATAAGGGAAGAAGCTGAGCTTATGAGACAGTATATGTTCCTGCGCTCATACCGGATGGACTGCGCAAGAAAAGCTGTTTACAACGCAAAGACACTATTCGGAGAAATCTCAAGAAGAACGGACCTTTCTGTGAAAGAGCTGAACTGGCTCTTTCCGCAGGAAATCGAGCAGCTTCTTTTGACTGGAGAAAAACCGGACTTCAAGCTCAGGATGAAATCAATCAGGATACTCAGGCAGAACGGAATGGTGACTTACGAAACAGGCATAACAGAACAGACAGAAGAGACGAGCGTAAAAAAAGTCACCGGCAAAATAGCGCAGTTGAAGCCACCTGTGATAGGCACTGCTAAAGTAGTCTTCAACGCTGATGATGTTAGTAAAATCAACAAAGGGGACATCATGATAGCACCAATGACTACCCCTCAAATGACTATGGCAATGATGAAGGCGGCGGCCATAGTCACGGACGAAGGCGGAATTCTCTGCCACGCTGCAATAGTGTCGCGCGAATTTGGCATCCCCTGCGTAATCGGCACTGGAAATGCCACAAAAGTATTCAAAGACGGCGACAGAGTGCGCGTGGACGCGACCACGGGCATTGTTGAAAAAATCAGCTAGCTTTTTTCGTCTCTTCAATCTTCTTCATCACAAAATCAATGTCGCCGTCAGCTAAGGGCCCGATTATCTGCTCAGGCGGAAGGCCCTTGTAATCTGTTTTTTCAAGAAGCTGCGCAAGCAGGGACATTCCCAGCTCGCTGACAGACATCTTGGCCTGCTGAAGCTTTCGCAGGTCAGCGAGCCTGCTTTTGAAGTCAGTTGACTCAAGCTGGTTGTCGACTGACAGCACACAGCCGTATTTCGAGAAGTCATGAAGCTCAAGGTGGCTCTTTGACAGGCCGTCATCCATTATTCCTGTCAGTTTTATTCTGACGAGGGGCTTTCCCTCTGGCTTGAGCAATGACAGATAGCTGTTTATCTTTTCATTGACTTCATCGCTTCTGGCTTTTGTGAATTCGAACTCCTTGAAAAAGAATTTCCTCTGCTTTTTGAGCGGGACAAAGCGCGTTTCTGTCTTGCGCGCCGAATTCATGTCAACTTCAATCATGTAAAAGCCCTTTCCCTGCGTTGATTCCTTCTGCTTCTTCTGGGTGATTACAGTGCTGCCCGGCAGCAGGAATTTCTTCTCAGGAATGTATTTGGCCCAGTGGATGTGGCCGTCAATGTAGAAGTCAAATCCTTTCGGGAGGTCCTCAAGCGACAAAAATGTGTTTTCAGGGTCATAAATCTCCTCGTTGGTTGACTGATGGAATACAAAGATATTATAGGCATCTGGCACAGGGCGCGGATTCCATTCCTGCAGCTCTTTTTTGACATCCCTCTCGGGAATGCCGCTCAGGCCGTGGATTGCGAGCTTGTGCCCGCCTACCTCAAAAACAACAGCCTGCTTGTGCAGGTGAATAAGATGACCTGACTGTTCAAGCAACTCGACGGGATTTACGAGATTCTCTGATCTCCTCTCGTGCGTGCCGTGGATGGCCACAACAGGCACGCCTTTCAGCACCATCGGAGACACTTGCCTCGGCTCGCCTGCAAAACCCTCGAGTTTTGTGTGGTTTTTTTCAGCCAGCAGGGGCTTCTGGAATATGTTCAGCGCCCTAGCCCACACTTCCTGCCTGGGCGTCCTTGTGTCAAATATGTCGCCTGGCAGGAGAATCAGGTCAGCTTTCTCGGCAATCGCGCTGTCCAGCGCCTCTTCAAACTGGACAAAGCTGTCTTCCTGCAGTTCTGTGCCGTAGCCATGGCCCAGGTGCGAGTCGCTGATGACTGCTAATTTCATTTACTCTTCCTCTCCATTCTTTTTCTGGCCTCTTCTTTTGCTTTTTCAAGTTCCCGTTGTTTTTCTTCGAATAACAATAACTCACGTTCTGTAACTTCTTGCCTTTTTTTGGCTGTGCTAGAGCGCGCTTCATATGCTTCTCGCAATTTTTCAAAGTATTTATCTTCTATTCTTTGTTCAGCTTGCTGCAGCTCCCTGTCCTTTATTTTGTTTCTTTCCTCAGCCATCCTTTCATTTAAAAAAGTGCGGGACCTCTGGATAATTCCGTCTACCTCTTCTTTTGTCCGCCCATCTGTTAAAAGGCCGAATCGGCCTTCTTCAACTACGCTGGTAAAAAAACTGCTAAACATGCTATCTAACAAATTATAATTTTCAAGCAGGTCGTTGTGCTTTCCCTCAAACTTCCAAACTACATTTGTATCAGTAAGAACCAGTTTTCCTTCCTTGTTTATGCCTAAATTGTGCAGTTTGATATCCGCGCTTACTCCTTTTTCCGCCGCATTAACTATTATTTTTACCGCTTCATCGAGCCTTTTCCGCAGCTCTTCGGGCTTTATTTTGCTGCATTTTTCAAAAACCATTCTGTCTTTATGGCGAATATTTGTTATGCCCTTGTATTTTGCCACAGGTATGCCGTTCTTTTCAAGAAGTTCATAGCCTTTTTTTGTTTCAGATACATCTCTTTTTGCATCTAATCGTGGCTTCTTATAAACATTTGTAAATCCTTTAGTCACTTCAAAATAGCGCCCGCTTGGCTTTTTTCCGAAGGCGTCTGACAGCTTAAACTCTTCCTCGGCGCTCTTGAACTCTCCGCGCTTTATCCTCGCCAGCTTTTCCCTGACGTGCTGTTCGCGCGCGAGATTCCTCGGTTTGGAGAACTTCATGATTATCACTAATCTTACTCAAAACAGGCATAAAATGGTTTGTGGGGCAGGTCCTCACTGGATTGTACGGGGGGCGCCTTACTTCCTGACCTTCTTCTGCTTAAACTCGGCGAGCTCGGCCTCAAGCCTTGCAATTTCCCTGGCGAGCGGATTCGGCCTCTGCTTGATTGGATGCGATGAAAGGACGTCAGCCACCGCTTTTCTTTTGAATCCCGCGCCAGACAGCGCCTCTGCAATGTCTTCCTTTGAAAGGCCCCTTCCGGCGAGAGAATCAGCCAGTTTTATTATCATTTTCTCGTTTTCCGAATACCTGCCGGTCAGCCCGGTGTCAGCCATGGCGCCCATAAAACCGACGGCAGTCGCCGCTGCCACAGCCACTACGGTCGCTATTGAGCCGATAAGAAAGTTTATGCCGCAGCCAGCGTAAAGATTGTCCTCATAGAGGAAAATGGATTCGCTGAGAAGGACAAGTATGATGACGAACACGAAAAGCTCGAATATTACGAGCACGGTTTTCTTCGGCCTTCCGAACACCCTGGCTGACAGAAACTCGCCCAGTATTATCCCGGCTATCAGGGCAAACAGCAGCACAATTTCTTCAAACATTGCCATGCTTATCACAACTCAGTACACATTAAAAAATGACACCATCAGCCCGAAAAGATCTCCGAAGAGGAAATGAAGGAGCACCGAAGCGAAGAGCAGGTGCATCATCGGCCTTTTCTTTATTTTCGGAAGCGCGAGCCGCTGAATCAGCGCCAGCACAAGCGCAAAAAACACAATTGAGAAGGCAAATGCGGGCAGAATAAAGCACACTGCGCTTATTATCTTTGCGTCAGCCCCGCCGATAAAGCCTATTTTCCACAGCAATGTTAGGAAGATAAAAGCGACTGCTGGAATGATTAAAGACAGCGGGCTTTCGGCGCACAGATAAACTCCGTACACAACTGAAAAACAAAGCGCAAACACTGAAAACTGCCAGCTGACCCTGCGCTTCAGCAAATCGCTTACCCCGGCTATTCCCGACACAGCCAGCGCGGCTGTAAATGGAATCAAATCTTGCATTTCAGCACCCCCTTATCAGCAGTTTTTCTGGAAAGTGAACGGCTTTTCAGCTGTCAGCACGTTCTCTTTGTCATAAATTTTCACAGTGAGCACGCATGGCGCCCCGGGCTGGGCTGTTATTTTCCAGTGCATTTTTTCCGGATCGTCAAATTCAGCGCTAGTGCAGCTCGAGCAGTAGCTGGCCGCGCTGAAGCTTGAATACATTTCAGTATACCTGTAAAACGGGTGGTACATAGTTGAATTAAACTTAAATCCCGTTAAGTTAACCTCATTTGAAGTCTCCAAAAAGGCGCTGTTCACGGTTATGCTTAGGTTAGTCCTCTTGTAAGTCGCGTTTGAAAGCAGAACGCTGACATCGGCGCCTGTTGAAGAAAGCACGGCTGATTTTATGTAATTCTGCATCGCCGCCTTGTCTGCGGCTGAATTCTGGGAATAAAGCGTCTGCGCTGCCGCGGCCTCGATCTGGAGCCTGAGCTTTTCAACGCGCACCATGTCTTGTTTTATACTCCCTTCATACGAAACTCCTTTCGCAAAAATTCTGTCCGAATCCGAAAAATAAAACCACATAGATGCCACTATCAAAACGACTGTAAGCGCCACAAAAGGCGCTATCATATAGCCGCGCTGACTGCGCGCTTTCTTTGAAGCCATTTAAAGAGCCCGCTCCTTCCTTTTCACTTCGCTTTTCAGCTTGAGTTCGTTTAAGGCGCCTGCCTTTTTTCTTTTCACTTCGTTTCTCATCTTTGAATTCATTTAAGGATCTTACCCTCTTCTTTTCACTTCGTTTCTCAGGACAGCCACTTCAGCGTCCAGATCATCCACCTTTTCCTTGAGCTCGTTCACGAGCTTCTCGATTTTTTCAATTTTTTCAAGACCGAACAATTGTATCACCTCTAGTCTGTTTCAGCCGGCTTCAGCAGGCCCTCGGCTTCTGCCAGTCAAACCAGCTTCCGTATATGACATCGACGCTTTCACCGCACGCTGTTTTGTACGCGAAAGTGGCGACTGAAACGTCCTCCAGATAAACGCAGCTTTCATTGTCGTAAACCCGATAATCGTCCCCTGCGGCGGTCACATTCGCATAAAATATGAAATGTTTCCCCTGATTGAGGCTCTTCAGCGTCGCGTTCAGCAGCTGCTTTGAGCTATCGCATATTCCATTCTTCTGACAGGTTGTGCCCCCGCAGTCAAGCATGGCCAAAATGTCAATCAGTCTTCCGTTTATTTCAGAGCCGTCTGAAAGCGAAATGTTCACGCTGTCCTTTAGAGCCGAAAGCATGGCCAGCTGGTTCTGCTGCGTTTCATAGCGGAGGGACTGGGCTCTCAGCGACGAGCTGTCAGACGAAACTGCAAACAGGGTGAAAACAAATGAGAACACGACAGCTATCATAAGGACGTCCACCATTGCCTGCCCCTTGCTTACAGATGCTTTTGTCTTCAGCGTTTTCATTGCGGCCTCACCCTCAGGAGCAGCCGGCCCGTTTCTGTGCGGTCCGGAAACTCTATAACAATCGGAACTGAAACTGTGATTTGAAATTCGCCTGATGCGCCGTGCACAATTTTGTACGCCGACTCGGCGCTCTGGACCGTTGTCTGCACCTCATAGCCGGGAATGCTCGGCACCATGTAGCTACTGTTTCCGGCAGCCTGCATAGTCAGAATGCCGCCGTTCTCATAGGCGTATTTTTCGGCGTTCGTCAGCACGAGCCTGTTTGTGGACGCTGCCAGCGATTTCTGCTGATGGTCCACATTAATGAAAAGTAGGGAAAGGAAAACGATTACAACCAACATCGATATTGGTATCAAAGCCGGAACGTCCTCTGCTATGCCGATGTTATCACGACCCTGCCTGTCCCGTCGGACGATATTTTGAGTTTTGAAGGATTGTTTATCTCAACGCCGGCTGTCTCCGGCAGAAGCTTGAGCGTAAAATTTCTGGCTCCGCCGTGCACTGTGAGAAGGTCTGCTCCGCCGGATCTGCTGACATTTATTTTTGAAAGGCCTGAAACCTCAATCAGAGCGCTGATTTTGTATTTTGCCTGAGCCACCGAGCCGGCGGCTCCGGCTATGTTCTCCGACTGCAGGCGCAGGCTGTCCATTCCGTAATAATCGTTCTGAACGTAAAGAAAATAGAAAAATCCCCCCATAAGCGAAGCTGAGAACATAAGCACGGCTATCTTCGTGGTCAGCCAAAGCGCAAAGCCTTTATTTTTCATCTCCGCACCCCCCTAAACAAACGGCACAAGGTACGGATCTTCATCCGGCGCCTTCAGCGGAGTGCCGTAATATATCTCGAATTCATAGCTGCCAGGCCCGTATGTTCGGTTCCACAAAAAATGGCCTTCTATCCCGACCGAGTAATTTTTTCCCGGAATTTTGAAATCAATTGCGTCCGTGGCGTTGTTGAAGGTGATGTTGGACTGCCCAGGCACCTTGACATTAACCCTGGAAAAAGAGCCTATGTCGCTGGTTGATCTGAGCTCTCTGACCGCATCCTTCACCTTCAGCGCGTCGTCGGCAAAAGCCTTTTCAGTGCTGAATCCGGCGTACGACGCCAGGACATAAAAACTGGCGGCTAATATTGCCCCTGTCAGGATTATGGACAACATTAGCCTGAAAGGCAGCCCTTCCATTCCGCTTTTCCTCCTAAAAAATCAAAAAGGAGGTTTAAACGCAGTAAGCTGTCGCTGAGTCTGTTTTTCCGTTGTCATCAGTGACGATAACGCTGACTGTCTTGGCTGCAGTGCCTGTTGCTGTTCCGACAGTGTTGTTCACTTCGTATTTGCCGTCTCCGTTTGTGTCGAAGCTGTACAGCACTATGTCTCCTGACGAGCCTGTTGCGCTCATGGCCTGAGCTGCTCCGCATGTCAGAGTAGCGGTCGGTCCAAGCGCGTTTGACACCTCGTCTCCAAGGGAGTTGTTCATGTCATCAACTGCGCCGTGTATTCCGCTGCCCAAGGTGTTGACCATGTACAGAGCGGTTCCTATCACGAGAGCTGCGACGAGTATTATTATCAAGTACTTCATCGGCAGCCCTTCGACTGCTTTTTCCGACTTCAGATAGCCGGCTATTTTTTCTGCAATTTTCATTTTTTAACCTCCTAAAAGCTTTCTTGAAGCTATTAGCACGACCGTGAAAACAGCCATCGACATCGGCAGTATCTTTGCCATGTTGAGCTTCATGCTCACTTCGTCGGGGCCGTTCTCGATTACTGATACGTATCTTGTGAGTATTACTGCCAAGGCGAGCATATAAACACCAATCATAAGTTGCAGCAATTCGGTTGAAACGCTCTGCGATGAGCTGAACAGCGAAAACAAAGGCAGGCTCTGGTCGTATCCGAGGGCCGAGAGCTGCTGCGCCGCGCTGCCTATCGAGCGCTGTATCAGCTGGTAAAGTGTGATTATCATTCCCGCTACAATAGGCGCGAACAGCGAGGCCGTAACTTTCATCATTGAAATGCTGTTTTTCAGCATATCGGCGAGCTGTTTTTCAGTGTTTTTCAGCTCCGAGAAGTGGCTGACGATTATGAAAAGGGCGTCAGACGCCGTGTCCATGCCCTTCCTGACCGAAGTCACGAAAAGTTTTATGATTGACCTGAATGTTTTTGAATAAATGTGCCTGAGCGTGCCTATTTTTTCGTCGAAGAATGCCTGCTCCATTGTTATGTTTCTTCTTTTCACCATTCTCACTGTTTCGCTGAATATTCTGCTGGTTTCCGAATTTGGCAGGGCCTCTGACGCGAACTGAAGAGCGTCCTCAGCAGGCCTGTTCTCGGACATTCTGTTCGCCACGTGATACATGGCGTCAAGCACTTCGGAATCAACCTGCCTCATCTGGTCTGAAATCTTCTTCCTCGGCATGGCCGAGAAGTAGCAGAAAATAGATACAGCCGCAGTGATCGCCCACAGCAGCATCAGCGTGTTGATGTTGCTGAGGAACAGCGAAAGGGCGCTGCCTTCTGCCACTGATATCAGCTGGTTCTGGGTGGCCAGGAAAAGTATGCCCGGAAATCCGAGCCCGACTATGACCACAAAGCAGAAAAAGAAGGCATTCACGTTCCTGTTGAAAATACGGAGCTGCCATTTTCCCGGCATTCCCGGCAGCTCAGGGACGTCGGGCTGTGAAAATGTCGAAGGCCTTCTTGAAAGTATCCTGCTGGAATAAATGTAAATCACGATCAAAGTGCTCGCGAGTATGAGCGAGATTGCGGCGGGATTGGCGAATCCGATTCCGAAGAAAGCGAACACCGGAAGCATTGAAATAAACATGAGCGGCAGCACTGTGCCGAAGCTGAAAAGGGCCAGGGTGGGCACGAAAAGGTCTGAAACATACTGCCTTGTTTTGGAAACCATGCCGTCAAGGGCTGTTTTTATGGCTTTGTCCAGCGTGGCCAGCCTTCTGGCGTCGTATTTCTCGGACAGCGACGACCTGATAAGGTACAGCGCCCTTTTGAATTCGTCCGAATACCTGCCCCATTTTGCGCCCAGACGCGGAAGCTCTTCTTTCATGCTCGGAGATTTTCCTGACCACACCCTCCAGAGCGAGTCCCTGAGATCTTCGGCGATTTTTCCCTCGCTGTTTTCAGCCGCAAACTTCACGGCCTCCTCAAGGTTTGGATTTTTTTTCAGCGGCACTATAAGATATATCAGCGTTTTCGGGCCTTCGCCGAGGGCTTTGAGCACTTCCATGTGCACCTTGTTTTTCGGATATTCAGTCATCAGCTCAAGCAAAAGAATCGGAACTGCGGCCGCTGCAACTGCAAAGTAAATTCCGCCTGCGTCATACACAAACGCGAGGGCGGCGACCAGCGCAAGAATGATGAAGGACGCCAAAGCGGCGAATCTTGACGAGATTATGATCTGCCTGGCAGTCACCTTAAGGTCAAGAAACTCGATGGCGCTCGCAAAATCCTCGCTGACGCGGGGCTGGCCCGGGCACAGAAAGCTGAAGCTTCCGAATTTAGTGCACATTCTTTCATAAAACGAGCGCTCTCTCACAGGGCTCTTTCTTTTATCCATTTCTGCATGTCCCTCAGCACAGTTTGATAGTTGGCTTTTCTGCCTTCGGCTGCGTATTTCCCTATCAAAATCAGATAGTGGTTGTTCATTTCCTGGATTGTTTTTATCTCAAGAAGTTCAGGCCTGCCTGTTTTTTCAGACGCCTCAACAAGCTCTTTTATGATCTGTCCGCGGCACTCTATGTTTTTCTTGGCGTCTGCGGACGTCATCGCCTTCAGCTTTGTGATCTGATCGATTATCTCTGAGTCTTTCAGGTCGATCTTCCACGTGTTTGCCCTCTCTTCGTAAACTGCGAGGTCCTTGAACCCGTTCTCCCGCGCAGGATCTTCTTTCCAGTCCTTCCTGACTTCGGTGATTGAAATCAGCCTTCTGTATCTCTTGAGCTCGTCTGATTTTCTTATTGACGCGAGCGATATCACGATGTCCGCGGCCTTGAACGAAGTTGACGGCACGCCCAGATCATTGACAATTCTGTCCCACGTGTCATAAGCAGATGAGCCGTGTATCGTGCCCATCACAACGTTTCCCGCGGCCCCTATTCTCATTGCTTCGAACAGGGCTTTTGCCTCCGGCCCCCTGACTTCGCCAAGCACAAGCGTTGATTCGCCCAGCCTCAGCGCCGTTCGCAGGGCGTCTGTGGCGCTGAGCTCGTAGCCTACTTCAGCTTCTGTGCCGAGCGTTGATTTTGTCCTAAGGTGCTGTATTTTGTATCCGTTTTCCTTGAACACCTGCACAGGAAGCTCGGGCGTGTCCTCGATTGCCACGACCCTGTAGTTCACCGAGCTTTCGGCTATCATGGCTGTCAAAAAGCTCGTTTTTCCCGAGCTTCTCGGGCCTGTTATAAGTATTGAGCGCTGCCCGTCGACTAAAAAGCTTATCAAGCCCGCTGTTTTTGAGTCAAGCATTCCGGCTTTTACAAACTGGGGCAGTGTCCATGGTATCTGCTTGTGCCTTCTGAACGCGAATCCGGTTCCTCCGAACGTGGCCGGGCTCATCACTCCGCAGATTCGAACCCCGAGGTCAGTCAGCTCCGCGTGGAGAACGGGCGATGACTCGTCAAACGGCCTTCCTGAAATCGCCCTGAATCTGGCTGCCAGCTTTTCAAGGTCAAGATTTGTGAGCGTGACGTTTGTTATGCACTCTTCGTAATCTTCGTGGAAAACATAAACATTGTTTCCGCCGGGGGAGTCAACGTAAACGTCCTGCAGGCGCTTGTCATTCAGCATTATTTCAAGAATACCGTATCCTGCTGAATATCTTGCGATTATGTCGGACATTTTCTGCGATTCGTCTGGCGTGAGCTCTTTCCTGTGCCTGTAAAGCACCTCTTCGGCTATTGATTTGAAGTGCCTTCTGGCGTCAGCAGGATTGACTATCCGCGATTCCTCTTTTGTTATTATTTCAAGGGCCTCGCCAAGCAGCTTGTTTTCGTTTTCGTGGATTGAAAACTCGGGCGCGTCTATAAAATATAATTTCTCCGGCCTGTCTGGGAGGGCGTAAATTGAAACAGCCGCGTTCCCGACCTTGTAGCTCTCTATCTTGGTTGCATCTGCCGGCACATTAAACGTTATGACCGATGTTATGAATGACGGGAGCATTGATGGGTTGAATATCTTGTGGTACGCCTCTTTTCCCGCGCCTGTTTTGGCAGCCTCTTTTATCACCTGCGTTGAGCCCAGCTCTTCAGTGACCAGCTGAAGGAATTCCTGCTGTCCGCTGCCGCATTCTGCGCATCCCCCGGACTGCTTGAAACCTGAAATCTTCCCCTTCAGAAGCTCCAGGGCGATGAAATATGAGTTGATAGGATCAGAGTCAAATCCAGAATAAACCTCCTTTATCCTGTTCTCAGCCCCTTTTTTCGCGCACTTTTCGCACAGCTGCAGCTTGGCGTGCCTTTTTATGCGCTGGACAGCTGAGCTGAGCTCTTTCAGCTTGTTCACGTCGCCCTCGGAATACACGCGCTTGTATTCTCCGGCCAGGCTGAGCAGGTCGGTTTTTTCTTTTGACAGTATGTCAAGCACTCTTGAGAGAGTCTCGGGACTGCCGAGCGAGGTCTGCCCGCCCTCGCAGTCTACGTTGAGCATCATCTTGTGCCCGATTTTTTCGTGGTAGTATTCGTACATATCGTTCCTCTCTGCTTATTTTTCATTTTTCCCGTTTATTCTCGTTTTATTTACCATATTATGGTCAATTAACACCAACGTTTCATTTAAATAGTTCCGTTTTACGGCACAAGCCTGGCGAGCAGCGAGTCAAAGTCATTCGCGCTTGAGACGTCCCTTGAAGGGAGGGAATTCATACTGCTCGTTTCTGAGATATTCTTTGCAAATATTGTGTTAAGATACGAGCAAACGCCCGAGGTGCCGAAGAGTTCTTCAGCAGAATAATTTTGCAATGGGTAATTGAAATCGCCGAAGAACGGCAGCGTCTCTCTACGGGGAAGGAACATTGCCTGGGCTACCTGGCTGCCCTGCGCACAGTAGTATGGATTGCAGTAATAATTTTTTCCAGTTGCAAAGTCATACCGATAATCCAGCCAGTTTTCAATAGTGTACGAAGCTATCAATCCGCCAGTAGGTCCTGTGAATGCGCTTGCTCCGGCGCCCCCTACCTCTGATAAAGTTGATTTTGCGAATTTAAACGTAGCTTCATCATAAGTGGACTTTCCGATTAAGAGGGATCCATAAGAAATCAAACCGCTTTTTAGAGGGCCTGACCCGGTGTATTCAATGTCTTTGCCGCCGTTCTTGAATATATCCAAGGCCAGTGAAGCCAAATTTTTTGAATCAAAAAGATAATCTCTGAAGAAATCCTTGCTTGGAATCAAATCTGTGTTGAAATTTCCGTTCACGATTTTGCCTGTATAACTGTCGCGGAAGGTGTAGAACGGACCAGAAGTAACATTTGAGAGAACTATCGCCTCCGAAATCCTTGTGTCCTTATTCAGCACGAGATTTATTTGAGAGTTATTGTTTCCATAGCCAACTGAAACATTTGTCTGTCCCGCCGAAAGTCTGTTGGATATCGAGGCAAGAGCGCTTGCCGGGGTGTAAGCGCTTCCAAAAGATGTTGTGATTGTCTTATTTCCTTCCTTGCGGGTGATTTGGATTGACTTGCTAATATTTGAAGAGCTTCCTCTACTGTTGCCCGCCGCCATCATCGCCGCAGTTCTGAGCGATGCCTCATAGGCGTCTTTCGCTTCTTTCTTTCTCTTTTCGTAGGTGCTCTTCAGCATAGCCTCTTCCTGCGCCCTCTGCATCTGCAACATTGAGTACGCAGTGGAGCGAATGCTGAAATCGTCTTTTGTTATTTTAACCTTTGCCTTTCTCCCAGCATAATAAGCTCCAGCGCCACTTACCGCCAGCAGCGCCGCTGCTCCGGCTGCCGCGCCCAGAGGGGTTGAGCCTGTTCCGCCTGATCCGCTCCCGCTGGTTTTTGAAGCAGTCAAAGTCCCTCCGCTTCCGTCATTGTCTTTGTCATTGCCGCCAATTTCAGGCAGGAACACCGGAGCCACGTAAAGAGGGACAATCGGCACTTCTTCAACTTCAAATTTCACCACGCCCGGCTCTGTCTGCGCCAGAGCGTAAAGCGGAACATTTGGGGTTGATAACATTTCAAGCCATTTGAAAACGTAATTATCAGTGTTTGCCCAGCTTGATCCGGCATTGCTGTTTAATTCTGTCCAACTGTAAAGCGCGTTTAAGTTGGAAACCTCTTTCATACCGATTTCACTGCAAGCGGTCTTACCGGTTCCCGGATTAACTGAATTAGACCAATAAGTGACACTTGATATCCTTCCCTTTAATCCGTCTGTTTGGTATTCTGAATCTGTGATATCCGTGCATAATCTTGTGCTTCCGGTAGGCGAAGTAGCCTGGTTTATAGCCCTCCAGTAGTAATACTGCGTGTATTTCTCGGCTGTCCATAAATCAACTTTTGACAAAGCTGAAGCAGTTGGAAATCTCTTGGAAGTAGGGGTTGAAAGTTTTATTCTTTTGATTTCAACAGTGTAATTGCCAGCCTGGCTGACTGTTATGTTCTTTTTCGGAATCAGATGGTCTGAGAAATACTTGTACTGCGAGCACTGCGATCCGCCCTGACTGTCAACGCAGTAAGTGTTGACAGAAGATGTCGCATTATGATTGTCGAATTTATACTCGTCTATAATCTCTTGATGACCGTCAGGATAAGTGAGCACGCGGTAGTAAATGTAGACGGGCAGATTGTAATAATTTGACGCTTCTCCTGCGGTTGCGGGAATGCTTACACTAGAGGAGCCGCCCGAATAACTTGATGTCATGCTTAGCGAATAAGGAGAATTCCAACTATTCAAAACAACGCGGTACTCTTGTAATTCGATCTCAGTCGGCACAGTCGGCGGGACCTGGCGCAGAACTTCACTTACCAGAGGTCTGACTATCGAGAAGTTCCAGACTGCGGTCTGGACAGAAGGACCTGGTGATGAACAGTTTGCCTTCCATAAGTAATCCTTTTTGAGCAGATTTTCAAGGCTGACCGGCACTGTCAGCGTCACTGCTGAAGGGCCTGCTGAAACTGCAGCAGATGACCAGATTTCAGAGCTGTTCAGATAAACAGAGCATGATGTGAATGCACCGGTTGTCCTGAAATTCAGGTCAACCGAACTCACATCCTCAAATATATAACCGTGGGCAGGCGATTCAAGAACCACATCGAGTAGCCCCGGTCTTGGCTCAGTTGCACCTAATGTGTAGAAAGGTCCCGTTTTTGCTTTGTTTTCAACTTTGAAATAGTCCAACTGCATCGATGAGTCTGCTCCGCCGTTGTTTCCAAAGTGCCAGACTGCAAACGTTCTGATTCTGAAGTCAAAGGATGACGGCGTTGGCCTGCCGCTCAATATGGCCGAACCGTCGACGTAAACGTCATAAGTATTCTTTGTTTTGTTGAATATTATCTCGTATTTCCCAGTTAGCGGGCACCTCTGTCCCCAGCAGCCGTAGTTCTTTTCCATACCCCCGAAAAAGGCAGCTTCGCTTCCCCCCAGGAAGATTTGGTATCCTGCTGTTGAGTCCCCGCCGCTGTAAAAGCCATAGTTAAAGGCGATCATTTTGAATTCTATCTTTGAAACTTCGGCGCTTGAAATCGTTTTCTTAGTGCCTATCATTGAATACCCGGTTGCTCCTGGCGAGTGCGATCCGGCAGTTTCAATGAGCTTTCCTTCGCTTGCATAGACGCTTCCGCCCGCTGTTTCCGTGTTCCACACGCTTGTGTTCAAAATCGAGAAATCGTCGTCCAGCATGACGGAATTTCTGTCGCTTTTAGCAGGAGCTGACGGGTTACTATAATACATATACATCATTGCGGACGATTTTGCGCTCATGTTCGGGGACTTTATGAGTATGCTTGTTGATTCGTTTCCGCAGTTGTCTTTTATCCAGTAAGAGAGCTCCCTTCCGCTGCTGTCAGTGAACCTGATGTCAGTGCAGTTAGCAGTCATTTTGCCTTTGCTGATCAAATCTCTTGTGTTCACTATTATCTCAAGAGGATAATTCACCAAGCTCTCGTTTGCAATTTCGGTCACGTTGATCGGAATCCTGTAATTCCACGACTGGTTCCACCAAGGGACTGTATACTGTATAGGAGAGACCGGGATTATCACTGCTGTTATACCGGTCACAGTAACTTTTACAGTGTCAGTTGCGGTTGCGCTAGCGTTGTCAGTCACTCTTATTTTTGCGTAGTAAACGCCTGCCGAAGGATAAGCGTGCGAAGCTGTGCCGTTTGCCACGTTTGACCAGTCATATACGCTGTCGTTTGTCCAGTCCCACTCGTAAAGAACGATCGTGCCGTCAGAGTCAGACGCATTCGGCGAAAAGGCGACCGTTCCCCCTGCATAAGCTATTTTATCAGGCCCGGCATTGACTATGGGCGGAACATTCGGGATCACCACGGGCGGAATGTTCGGAGTCAGCCCATTCCCAAAAATTGTGATGTCATCAATTGTCGCGTTCAATCTTACAATTCCTGAAGCTGTGCAGTATGAACCGCACTCTGAGAACGCCGCTGTGCCTATGCCCAATGAGCCGTTTTTGAGTATTGATCCCGCGTAAGTCATATTGAGAGAGTCATTAAGATAAACTTTTATCATTGACTCGCTCAGAATAAAAGTCACTTTGAAGTTCCAGCTGTCGAAATTGCGGCTGTTCGGGCAGGTTATCGGCGTGCTGTTGAGAAGCTCAAAATTAGGATTAGATGAATTTCTGCCGCTTGTCTTCACAAGTCTTACTTTGTCCCCCGCCTTGTCGCATAAAAATTGCAGGCTGTACCCGTCTGTCTTATTCGTCATAAAGTTGACGTCTGTTCTGCCCCATTCCAGCAGCAAACCGCCGCCAGCGTTGGCGTACCAGTACTGCCTCATGCTCAGATTAAGCGCAATTGTCACATTTTTGCCGTTTTCCAGCGAGATACTCGTGTTGTTCATGTCGTAGGAGATAAACGCTTTTGTGGGGTAATCGCCGCCGCCGGCATCTGAAACATTGCTCCCTACTTTCAGCGCTTTATCCGGGGACGTTTCAAACCACACGCCGTTGCCAGCCCACTGGTACGGCCCTGTGACTATCTTGTTTGCCACCTGATACCAGCTGGCGGCAAAGCTCGGGTCTGTTAACCCTGTGTAACTCTCGAAGTTTTCTGTTATCACTCCTGTCTGACTAGAAAGTGTTTCCCTGCTGCCGAAAGAAACTGTCGGCTCAGGCAGGCCGTTGCAGGCATAACATTTGTAGGCGAAGACATTGTCTGCATAGTCCCAGCCCACCATCTGATCAAGCCATTCGACGCCTATGCCGATGTACATGTTGAAATTGTCTGTGCCGTCAGCGTTTTTGTGTTGGTAAGGGATTGTAACTCTTTTTATGCCCTGCTCGTAGGCAGTCAGATTTCCATGGTTATTGTCAATCAGTCCGATTAGGAAATCAATCCTCTCTGCGTCAGACAATTTTGCTGCTGAATAATGCGTTACGGTGACATCGTCACGTCTTGAATCGATGTACAAGTTGCCGTTTGAATGAATATACGCTTCGGTATGGTTGTTTGTGGCCAGCGCTATGTGATACGTGCCGTTCGGGCCCTGCTGGGTTGCAATGTATAAGCCGCCGCCGTAATTCACGCTTCTGTTGTATTCACCGCTGATATTCATCAGCCTGATGTCATACTTCTGCTTCGTGACAAGGGCTATTCTGCCGTCTTGGTTTGTGTAAAAGCCCAACCTTCCGTTCGTCGGCGTAATGTTCGTTGTGCTGTCAACTCTTGCAAGCGGAACAGTTCCGCGCTGCCCCGGATCCCACCATTCTATTTTGTCCCATTTGGCTTTCCACTCTGTTCCAGAATCAAAATCATTGAAGTCGTCCCAGAAATTATATCTCGCGTCGTTCCAGGTTACGTTGGCTGGGGCTGTCTGAGAAGAATTATTATAGTATATATACAGGCTGGCGTTTCCGCGGCCGGTCAAATTTGCTTTGACAGCTATCTCGGCGTGGGTTGAATTGCAGTTTCTAATACCGAACGGAACAGACTGGTTGCTGATAATTACTCTTATGTCAGAGCAGCCTGAATTTGTAAGCCCGCTGTGGTTCAATAAGAATGTCACCGGATAGTCTGAAATGGTGAATCCAGCCTGTTCAGTAAGAATCACCGGCTGCCTGTAGCCCCACGAGGTATCCCACCAGTCTGAAGAATATGCGTAACCGTATCCAGTCCATATTAGAATCAATGCCGATCCGATTATTGCATACTTCATTATATTGGATTCCATAAACGTGAACATTGCGGGTGACGATGGTTCAATACTATGGAGGCATACATTGTGGATAACAATTATCCAATATCTAGTATATAAACCTTATAGTTCAAATTGCTCATATGTCCATAAATTGATATTCAAATTGGTCTGTATTTCTATAATATAATGGCAATACTCTTATTCTGTCCCCTTTTTAAAGCTTATCCTCGTCATTTGTCTAGCCTAATCTTTTTAAAGGGGTTTGAACAGATTACATTGCAATTGATACGCAGAAACACAGTGTTCATAGCTTCGCGATTATGACTCATAACTCGGCAAAGTTTGTGTTTGTAATTACACTAATTATTTTGACACTTGCACAGGGATACGCATCTGCTTCTGGATGGTATGACACAAACATAGTATGCAGAGCCCAGCTTGAAATCAGTGGTTCAGCGCCGTCAGGAAGCACTGTGCAGATTGAAACAGCTGACATCGACTACTTATTGGCAGCTTGCAATGAAACAGACAATGCTGATTTGAATTCGCTCCGTGTGGCTGACAGCAACGAAGCTGAAATGCCTATTTACTACTCCGGCGCCAGCACAGAAGCAAATGTATTCTTCAAGTCAGCTGGAACTGGCACGTATTATCTGTATTTCACAGGAAGCGGGTCAGGCACTACCCCCACTTCAAACAAATTCACACCTGCTCAAACCAGTTCAGGATATTTTTCTCCTGCAAATTGCGGAGGATCATCCTGCAATAATGCAAAAAACGGCGGGGTGTTCGGGCTGTCAAGCCCGCCCGGTTTTTGGATGACATCCTCTAGCAGGATGAATTATTATGTTTCAAAGATTGAAGTCAATGTGTGGTACTGGGTGAACCACGCCGGCACGCTCAACACTGGCATTTACAATAAAACAGGCTCAGTGACGCAGCTTGGCGGAAACGGTGGCACTGTGTGCCAGCCTGAATTTGCAGACACCAATGCGGGCAGCAATGAATGCACAGGCGGGTTCCTTAATTATCTCGGGGGCTGGTATACATGCCCCTCGGCTAACACTTTTGCAAAATCTTGCACAGTGAACGGGACTGCAGAGAATTATGTCCTGCCAAGCTCCAACGACAGCGGATACATTGAGACCGACCATCAGGGATCGTCATCTGTGTCGGTGTTTGAAGTCGGATACAGATACTGGTATGTCGTGCCAGCTGCTTTTGCTTCAGTTGTTTCTGTTGAGCATTACGAACCGCCAGTGATAGCAGTTGTTACTCTTCCGTTCCAGCCAGAGGGGGGAGCAGGGAGCAATGATGCCGGTAGCGGGTCAGGCGCAGGGGGAAGCGGACCAGTTGGCGCAAACCCTGTATCGCCTCTAGCAGCTGCTGCCGGCGCAGCGGCATTGGCAGCTGCAGCTATTTTCGGGATGAAATGGGACAGCAGAAAGAAAGCCCTGCTTGAAATGAAGAGGCAGGCATACGCAAACGGCTATGACTCGGAGTTTGAAAAAGGCCAGGCCGAGGCAAGAGCCGGGCTGTCAGCATTCACCGGCATTGGCAGAACCACGCAGGCGGGCCTGCTTGGGTACATGCAGAGCTACAAAAAGGCGGCCTCGGACTATGCGCGCGACAATCTCTCAGCCGTGCCGAAGAAGCTGATGAACGCAGTCAAAAGCGCGGCAAGCAAGGGCGGCAAGTCGGGCCTGTTCAGCAGCTATGATTACGTGAACTACCGCCTGCAGAACAAATCAAAGTACGAAAAACAGCTTGACTCAGACGCAGTCGGCGAGGTCAACTCGGCGGGACAGTTTGTGTTCATGAGTAAAGCAAGGATGGAAAAGGAGTGGCTGGCCAAGAATCAGCCTGTGATGAACGGATTCAGCGAGCCTGTCGGAAGCGCCGCTTATTTGAGGCAGCAGGAAAGGCAGGCGAAAATAACAGAGGCAAGAATGCTCAGAATCCCCAATGCCAATTATCTGAAGCTTGACGAATATAAGACGGCATTGACAGTAGCAAAACCAGGATTGACTGGAGGCATACTTGAAGACGTATGGAACGGGATTGTTGGTCTTGCCAAAGGCATCGGAAAGTTTTTGGAAAGCGTTCCTGGCGTCAGCGGCATTTACACGTTCGGTGAAAGAATAGGCAGGTACATTGCAAACAAATGGAACGTAGGTGCTTACGGCGAAGTGGGCGAGATTATAAACGGTTATAAGGTGGGCAAAGAGAGCGTAAACATAGACTATCCTTACATAAATGATGACACTTACGCTCTTTTTGGA
>JAZDJV010000055.1:0-6624 GCA_043803585.1 Microcaldota archaeon
CTGCCGGGGCTGGGGCTTGTGGGCATGCTCGCGGCAGAGCACCTTGTTTCTGAGCTGAAGGCGAAGAAGTTCGCAGAGCTTTACTCCCCTGATTTTCCGCCGCAGGTCACGATAAAGCAGGACTCAACAATCGCGGCCAGAAAAAACGAATTCTATTACTGGAAGGCCGAGGAAAAGGGCCAGAAGGACATCATAATTCTTGTCGGCGACGACCAGGGCCTCACAGTCCAGTCGCAGTACCATCTGTGCGGGCTTGCGCTTGATCTTGCCGAGCATTACAAGACAAAAATGATTTACACGCTGGGCGGGTACGGAATGCAGAGAATGTCAAAAGCCCCGCGCGTTTTCGGGGCAGTGACCCACAAGACAATGATAAGGGACTTCAAAAAGCAGGGCGTCATTTTCCAGAAGACAGGAGGCGCGATCATAGGAGCGGCAGGCCTTCTGCTCGGGCTCGGAAAGCTGCGCGGAATGAAGGGCATCTGCCTGATGGGCGAGACTCACGGCAATTACATTGACCCGCGCTCGGCGAAATCAGTGCTGAGCGTCGTTTGCGGCTCGCTCAGAATGAAAATAAGCTACGACAAGCTTGAGGAAAACGCCAGAAAGACAGAAGAGCTGATTTCAAAAGCCGAGTCCGAAAAAAGAAGCCAGCAGCAGCCGCTGATGGACGGCGCAGTGCCGGGCCTGGGCGAGACTCCGCTTGACAAGGATCATCTGAGTTATATTAGGTAATCCGTTTGTCATCCGGCATTATCATACTTCTTTTTATACTCTTTTTCTGTTCTATTGTCCATGGCAGAACCAGATGACATTGACAATCTTCCCGAGCCGGAGCCTTCAGACAGGCCGGCGCCCGAGTATGAAGAGGCGCGCGAGCCGGATGCTGGAACAGAAGATGCGCTTGGCGGAGAGCCGAAACAGCTGGATTTTATCAAGATAATAGCGGTAATAGGAGTGGCGGCGGCAGTGGCCGCTGTTGCGGTGTTTTTTTTGATGAACCCTGTCCAGGCTCCTGAATGCGAAGCAGGCGAAGTTCAGACATGTTATACCCAGGGCGAAACCGGAGCATGCGCAGGCGAGCAGACCTGCATTGGCGGAAATTGGTCAGAGTGCGATTTGAACGCCGGACCGGAATCTGTTTGCGATGACAACGAGGACAATGACTGCAACGGCGACACAGACTGCGCAGATGCAAACTGCGCGGACGAAATAAAACCGTGCACAATAGCCGGCGACTGCGCAGGCGAGATAAGATGCGAAGGCGATGAATGGAGCGCCTGCAGTCCGTTATACTCAGTTGAATCAGACTGCACCAACAATGAAGACGACGACTGCGACGGAGACGCTGACTGCGATGATTCTGATTGTTTAGGCGAAGCAGTGTCGTGTACAACTGCGGCAGGATGCGGAGGCCAGAAAACTTGCACAGCAACAGGCTGGAGTTCTTGTACTCCGAGCCAGACAACTGAAACGCTGTGCAGCGACAGCACAGACGACGACTGCGACGGTTTGACTGACTGCGCAGACACTGACTGCAACACAAAGACAAAGACCTGCACGACAGACAAGGGATGCCCGGGTTTGCAGACATGCGGCAGCGGAACATGGTCAGACTGCGCTGATGTGCTTAATGACAGCTGCCCTCTGAGCATGTCAAGATGCTGGGCAGTGGGCGCTTTTGACTTGTCCAGCGTATCGTCCAGCGTAAGAGGAAGCATACTTTATACTTCAAACGGCGGAGACACATGGGCAAACCAGAGCACTGTAACAAACGTTGACTATTCAAGGATTGAGTTTGCGCCTGGCACGACCACCGGATATGCATTTGGCACGGGATATGCCAGATATGTACAGACGTCAAACGCTCTGAACTGGGTATGGGCAAACAATTTCACTTTTGTAAACGGGTCAGGTGGAGATACAGCCACGCTTGTCAGCGCAGATGTCATTGACGCAAATAATGTCTGGGTGGCAACTGAGAATCAGTATGATTCCTGGCAGATTTATGATTATTACTACACTAGTAACGGCGGCACAAGCTGGAATACTCATCAGTCCAACTCTTATTACGGCGCCAGGCGTGGTCTCTGCATGATTAACAGCGGGTACGGCTACTCTGTCGGCGAAAGCACATTGATGAGAGTAACTCTGTCAGACACATGGGCTATAGACACGCAAGAGCAGGTTTCCCCGCCGTTTACCTCTCCTTCTCCTAATTATTATGATGTTGAATGCATCGGCCCTGGCGAAGCCTGGGCAGTCGGACAGAGCTCCAATGCCACTGGCAGCAAAGAAAGCCTGGTCATTCACAGGACGCTTGCCAACGGAGTCAACTGGACATGGGTGGATGACCCTGATTTTGGAACTGGTATTCTCAGGGACGTATTTTTCCTGAATGCCCAGACGGGCTGGATAACAGGCGACGGCGGAGTGATATACAAGACCGCGGACGGCGGAGCTGACTGGGTGAAGCAGGAAAGCGGAGTCACAGGCAACATTTACAACATACTTTTTGTGAATGCGACAGACGGGTTCGCCACCGGGGGCGCGTCATCGCCCATCCAACTCCTGCGCACATTTGACGGCGGAGAGACCTGGGAAGTGAAAGACATAAGCGCAGCAACAGGCAGCGCCAGAATATTGGATATTTACTGCATGGCGTAATCAAATAAAACAGCCGGCGACCGCCTGAGTTATATTATATAACGCTCCAAAATAAAACATGGAATTTATTTCTGACCTGCACCTGCACAGCAGGTACAGCAGGGCCTGCTCAGGCAGGATGAACGCGGTTGAGCTTGCTTCTGCCGCAGTTGAAAAAGGGCTCAACCTGCTCGGCACAGGCGACTTCACCCATCCGAAGCACCTTTCTGATTTGAAAACCCAGCTCACTGACGCTGGTGATGGCTTTTACAGGCGCGGAGAAACTTATTTTGTCCTGACCAGCGAAATTTCGCTAATGTATTCGCAGGACGGAAAAGGAAGGAGGGTCCACATCGTTACTCTGGCTCCATCATTTGAAGTCGTCGACCAGATTAACGAAAGGCTTGCAAAATGGGGCAGGCTTGACTACGACGGCCGGCCAATTTTCGGAAAAACAGCGCCAGAGTACGCTGATTTGTGCATGTCAATTTCAAAGGATATTGAGATAATTCCGGCGCATTGTTTCCTGCCAAAAACAGAGATTGTTTGCAATTTTCATTCTAAATATATTGAGGATATAACAGAAAAAGATTATGTGATGACTCATAAAGGTAATTTTGAAAGGGTTACCCACAAATTTACAAGACCATATAACGGAATTGTTTATTCAATAATACCATGGTACGCAAGAGAAGGGGCAGTTTGCACCCCCGAACATCCTTTTTATGCAATTAAAACGAAAAAGAAATGTCCATGGACCAAAGGAACTTGCCGTACAGCATGTTCAAAAGTTAGTGAATGCAAATCAAGAGAGTTTGAAGAGTATAATCCAAAATGGACACCCGCAGAAGAACTAGAAATAGGAGATGTTTTGTTATATCCCCGTTTTAAGGCAATTAAAGATGTTAAAGAGATAAACACTAAGAACAAATTTGGAAAAGTAAAATCAAATCCTGATTTTTGGAGGTTTATCGGTTATTATTTAGCAGAAGGATACTCCAATCGACAGGGGGGCATCGGGTTTGCCTTACATAAGGATGAAAAGGGTTACGCCGAAGATATAATAAAACTTGTTTTTGATTTATTTGGGATAAAATCAAAAAAAGTTCACAAAGAAAGAGAAAACATCGAATTTGCGTTTTATTCAAAAGATTTAATGTTATTTCTTGAGGATTTCTGTTATTCGTCTAAAGATAAAGGGGCTTTTACGAAATCTCTACCTAATTTTGTTTTATCGTTGCCGCACGAAAAACAAGCCGAATTATTAAGAGGATGGTGGAGAGGAGATAAAGGGTATACTATTTCTCCCAAACTGAAAGAGCAGATGAAACAAATTTGTTTAAGGTTAGGTATAATTCCGTCAATATCTGTTGATCCAGCCGAGGAACACGAAAAAAGAGGAAAACATTTCATTGGGAGTAGAAAAATTAAGGCAAATTATGATTTATACGCTTTCTCAAACCTTTCTTTTTTTGATGATGAGTTTAATTTGCTTTCTGATAATTCCTTTAAAAAATTCAGAACAAAAAGAAAGACCAGACATGGATGGATTGATAAGAATTATGTTTATTTGCCGATCAGAAAAGTTAACAAGTCAAAATATAACGGATTAGTTTTTAATCTAGAGGTAGAAAAAGATAATTCATATGTAACTGCTATTGGAGCAGTGCATAATTGTTGGACGCCGTGGTTCGGAATGCTTGGTTCTATGTCAGGTTTTAATTCTGTTGAAGAGTGTTTCGGGGAAAAATCAAAGTACATTCACGCTCTTGAAACCGGGATGAGTTCAGACCCTGCCATGAACTGGAGGCTGTCAAGCCTTGACAGGTATTCTCTGGTCTCTTTCTCTGATTCCCACTCCCCTTATCCGTGGCGACTCGGCAGAGAAGCCACAATTTTTGATTTGGAAAAGCCGGATTACAGCGAGATGATCGAAGCTCTGCGCAACAAAGGGTCAGGAAAGCTGAAATCGACAATCGAAACAAACCCCGCGTACGGAAAATATCACTATGACGGCCACAGGGCCTGCAATGTTTCGATGTCCCCGCAGGAATCAGCAAAAGTCAAGAACATCTGCCCTGTTTGCAGAAGGCTAATGACAATAGGCGTTGAAAACCGCGTTGAAGAGCTTGCAGACAGGCCTATGGGATTCAGACCAGAGGGGGCACATGATTTCAAGTCCCTGCTTCCACTGGGCGAAATCGTGGCCGGACTTTACGGCGCCGGGCTGGCCACGAAAAAAGTTCAGGAAGAATCGAGCAGGCTTGTCAGCGCATTCGGCTCAGAGCTCAACGTCCTGCTGAAGGCGCCTGAAAAGGCGCTTACTGAGATATCAAATGAAAAGATTGTACAGGCGATAATCAGAAACCGCGCCGGAGAAATCAAAGTGCAGCCGGGCTATGACGGCGAATACGGCGTTCCTATTTTTGACAGCTCGGCGGCGCAGGCCGAAGAGAAGCCGAAGCTGATGCCTCGAAAGCAGAAAACATTAGAAGAGTTCTGAATCAGTTTTATAAACAGCCTTTGCCTGCCGTAAAACAGTTTTATAAACATCTCTCACTTATTCTCAGCTATGGCATCACAGCCGCGCAGCAGGGCGCAGGGCTCAATTGAATATCTGATTATTGTCGGAGTTGTGCTGATAGTCGGAACAATAGTGGCTTTTTACTCAGCAGGCTCAATCGGAAACTCCAAATCAAGCATACTCCTCGCTTCCTGCCAGGAGGCGGCAGCCACCTGCGAAACAAATCTCGGGATAGACCCTTATTATGACTGCACAGAGATGTGCACGCCAGCCTGCACAGGCGAAAACGAAAGCCAGTCGATCACTCCGGGGGCAGTGGGCTGCTGCAATCTTGGAAAGAAAGAGAAGATTTACGAGGGCAGCACAGAAACCTGCGCAGTGGTGTGCGGAGACACGGTTTGCGAGTTGTATGAAACCTGCATCAGCTGTCCTGCTGACTGCGACTGCGGCGGAGGCGGCGCAGTGTGCGGAAATGATGCCTGCGAAATAGGAGAGACTTGCTCTTCATGCGAAACTGACTGCGGCTCCTGCGGGGGCGGTTCATTCTGCGGAGATGCGGCCTGCGACGCAAATGAAAACTGTTCGAACTGTTCAGCGGACTGCGGCTCCTGCCCGGCCGTCTGCTGGAATGGAATATGTGAAATAGGCGAAACTTGCTCAAGCTGCGAAGCTGACTGCGGCTCCTGCGGGGGCGGTTCATTCTGCGGAAATACTTTCTGCGAAGCAGGTGAAACCTGTTCAACTTGCCCTCAGGACTGCAAAACATGCGCGCAGTGGAACATAACAACTGTTGATTCAGCGGGGCTTGTAGGTCATAACCCTTCTCTTGCCTTAAATTCGCAGGGAAATCCCAGGGTGAGCTATTCAGGCAACATAGACGGCCTGAAATACGCTTCTTGGAACGGCGCATCCTGGGATATTCAGACAGTTGATGCAGCAGGCGGAAATCCACCCACAACTTCTTTAGCATTAGATTCAAATAAGAATCCGCGAATTGCTTATGCAAATGCAGATAATTACTTGAAATACGCCTCCTGGAACGGCGCCAGCTGGGCCATTCAGACAGTTGACTCTAAGGGGTCTATTGGCGAGTCAGCATTGGCCTTGGATTCCAATGGTTTTCCGAAAATATGCTATGCCGGCGATAACGGTTTAACTTTAAAATACGCCTCCTGGAACGGCGCATCATGGAGTATAAGCGTGGTGGACACTGACGCTTATCTGACTACCCCCTGCTCATTGGCTTTGGACACAAGCGGCAATCCAAAAGTAAGTTATAAGGGCTCTTCATTAAATCAATTGAAATACGCCTCCTGGAACGGCGCCAGCTGGGATATCCAGTCTGTTGATCCCGGGGCCAAGGTAGGATACAAAACTTCTTTAGCCTTAAGTTTTGCAGGGTATCCTATGGTAAGTTACTCTACTAGCAATTGGAATGGCACGGCGTGGATTAA
>JAZDJV010000056.1:0-10980 GCA_043803585.1 Microcaldota archaeon
TCCACAAAGCAAGAGGTATAATCGTGGAAGAGGCGGGGTATATACAGCACGGGGCGATTCTTGCGAGAGAGTTTAATTTCGCTTTTATAGCAGGCGTTAAAAATGCTACAAAAATCATAAAGGAAGGAGCAATGATAAAAATGAACTGCGGAAAGGGGGAAGTAGAAATATTTGACTGATTAAAAGAAGACGGTTGGAAAAATTAAAAATGTATTCAAAAAACTGACATAGATTACGGTTGTAGTTGAAGAGTGATCTCATTGGACTATCTCAAAGAAGGCGCCGATTTTCTGGCATCTGTAAGAAAGAACAGCAAGGCATTCATAATCAGCCATGACGATTCTGACGGCGTGTGCTCGGCAGTCATGATAAACAGGTTTCTTGAAAGCAGGGGCGTGAAAACGTCTTACGCTGTCTCGTATTCAAACGTGAGCGAAACTGTGCTCGGAAAAATTGAAGAAAATAATCCAGAATTCCTGGTTTTCGTTGACTTGAACGTGGACCAGTACCCTGAAATGATTTCGCGCGTCACAAAATCGCGCAAAACGCTGATAGTAGACCACCACAAAATGCAGAACGACCTTTCTGGAATGGCCGGCGTGACTTTTGTCAAAGCCGAGAAAGTGGACAGCCAAATGGAGCCTGTGAGATACGCGGCTTCAAAAATGTGCTTCGACATTCTGGGCAGGCTCGGCGGATTTGAAAATCTCGATTATCTCGCCGCCGTCGGCATGGCCGGCGACCTGGCTCTTGACGCCTGGCCTGAATTTCGAGACAGCGCGGACAAGAAGTACGGACTTAAACAGGTAAGGCTCGTCTCAAGTAAAATATACTCATTCAAATCAGTCGGGGAAATCGAAAAGGCATTCCAAATAGTGAATGACTGCGACTCTTTCGAAGAGCTGAGTTCGTCAGAAGAGCTGGAAGAGATGCTTGAAAAAGTTGAAAAGAAAATAAATAAAGTGAACGCTGATTTCGAGAAAAAGAAGGAAGTCTTCGAAGACAAGAAACTTATAATTTATAAGATGAAAGAGTCTGAAATAGACGTCTCATCGCAGGTAATCACGGGAAAATCAGTCTCAGAATATCCCGATTATCTCCTCGTGCTCATAGTTGAGGGAAAAAACAAGCTTACAATCAAATTCAGATCAAATTCGAGAAAACCTGACGCAGCAAAGCTTGTCGGACTGCTCAAAAAGAGCATTCCCGGCCTGAAAGGCGGTGGCCACGCGGTGGCTGCCGGGGCTTTTATGTACGAAAACATCGGAGCCGAGAAAGCAAAGCAAAAAATACTCGAAAATATAGATAAATGCAAGTGATTCATGATGCTTGAAAAAATACGCGAGGTGTTCGGCAAGATAACCGGCGCTTCGGTTGTCGACGAGAAGCTCGTGAAGGAGATAACCAGAGAGCTCCAGCGGGCGCTTATTTCTTCTGACGTCAACATTTCCCTGGTTCAGCAGCTTTCAAGAGACGTTGAGAAAGCCGCGCTGAAAGAAGAGCTTCCTCCCGGCATCTCGAGAAAAGAGCACCTCGTGAAGCTGATTTATGACAAATTGATTGAGATTCTCGGCGGAGAAGAGTACAAGCCGAGAATTGAGGCGCATAAGATTCTACTTGTCGGACTTTACGGGTCGGGCAAGACAACGACAGTTGGAAAGCTCGCGAAGTTTTACACAAAGCGCGGCTTGAGGGTGTGCGCGATATGCACAGACACCTGGAGGCCTGCCGCTTACGAGCAGGTTGTGCAGGTTGGGAAAGCGGCTGCTATCCCTGTTTTCGGAAACCCGAAGGAGAAAGACGCCTTGAAGCTTCTGAAAAACGCGATGAAAGAGGCTGAAGGATACGAAGTCGTGATTGTCGACTCAGCTGGCAGGGACTCGCTGAATACAGAGCTTGTCAAGGAAATCCGCGACCTGAAAAAAATCCTCCAGCCTGAGGAAACATTTCTTGTGATTAGCAGCGACATAGGGCAGACAGCGGTGAAACAGGCCCAACAGTTCAACGAATCAGCTGGCCTGACCGGCGTCATTGCCACAAAAGCAGACGCAAGCGGAAAAGCGGGCGGGGCTCTATCAGCCTGCCACGTCGCAAAAGTGCCTGTTGCCTTCATAGGAACAGGCGAGAAAATTGACGATTTTGAGATTTTCGACGCCGAGAAGTTCGTTTCGCGCCTGCTCGGCTTCCCTGACCTCGGCACGCTGGCCAAAAAAATGAAGGAAGCTGCTGAGGAGGCTGATTTTTCGCCAGAGGACCTGATGAAAGGCGAATACAATCTGAGGGCGTTTTACAAGCAGCTTGAGGCCACGAAGAAAATGGGCTCGATGAAAAAAATCTTCGAGATGCTCGGCATGTCGACGATGCCGCAGGAAATGGTCGACACGAGCGAAGAGAAAATGAAGAAATACAAGGTCATCATGGACTCGATGTCATCCAAGGAGCTTGACGATCCGGAGCTGATAAACAGCCAGAGGATGAAGAGGATTGCAAAAGGCTCTGGCACGGCTGAAACCGAGGTGCGCGAGCTCATAAAGCAGTACGAGATGTCGCAGAAGATGATTAAGAAATTCAAGAAAGGCAAGGTCCGCAACGTGCAGGACCTTATGAAGAGGTTCGCCGGCGGGGGCGGAATGCAGGGAATGGGCGGCGGAAAAGGAATGAAAAAAATTAAGATTTGATTTTTATGGTTTACACCGAGCTCCGCGACAAGATTTTGGAGCACACAAAAGGCAAAATATGCGACGACTGCCTCGGCAGGCAGTTTGCGCAGGCTTTTGAAGAGAGGCCGCTGTCAAAGCTCGGCGCAGCTGTCCGGAAAGCGAAGAAAGACGCCGACATCGCGAAGCTTCTGGGCAAGGAAATCAAAACCGCTGACGGAAAGGAGTGCCCTGTCTGCCTCGGACTGTTTGCGAAGACAGACGAATTCATAGAAAAGCTTGAAAAAGAGGCCAAGCTTGTTGATTTCAGCAGCTTCCAGGTCGGATGCCGCCTGCCTGACAAGGCCATTGAAACCGAGGACGGACTGTGGGAAAAAGCAGGCGCCGAGAGCGCAATCACCATAAAACAGCACATCAACAGCCTGTACAACCACTTGCTGAGCAAAAAAACGGGAAAAGAAGTGAAGCGCGACAATTCTGACGTTGTTTTTCTGATTAATTTCACGAGCGGAATCATTGAAGCAAAAATCAATTCTCTTTTCATCTACGGAAAATACCTCAAGCTGAAAAGGGGCATGCCGCAGACAAAGTGGCCTTGCACGCACTGCAAGGGAAGCGGCTGCGAAAAATGCGGGCAGACAGGCAGACAGTTCCCTGAAACAGTTGAGGAGCTGATTGCCGAGACTTTCCTCAAAGAAACAAAGGCAATCGGCACGAAGTTTCATGGCTGCATTTCTAATGGCTCTTCAGTTGCAATAAGCAATGGTTATTCCCTGCCGATAACTGATTTTAGAAAGCCGCATTCGCTTATTTCAAAAGGTTCCGGATTAATAGAAACTGATTCTACGGATTACCTGGAGTTTAACCCGAAAAAAGCAGGATTAGAAACGTATGAAATTGTTACTTCTGACACAGGCAGGTCCCTGACCGCGTCTAGCTGCCACCCGATTTTCACTGCCGAAGGAAAAAAACAAGTTTCAGAGCTTAGATTAGGGGACAGAGTGACTATCCTTCCGACTAAAGAATACTTCTTTGAAAAAACAGGCAGTGATTTGCTTGTTGACGAAGAGCTGATAAAGAAAACTGCTCAAAAATACTTCGAAAAACCAATGATAAATTATCACGTCAAAGAGTTAGTTTCGAGAGGATTGCTCCCCCTAAGAGTCGACAATCCGAAAATGATGATTTTGGCAAGATTATTCGGTTTTATATCCGGCGACGGAACAATGCATTACACAAGAGGAAGAGATGTTGCTATAAGTTTTTACGGAAAGCCAGTTGATTTAGAGGAAGTGAAGAGAGACATTGAAATTCTTGGGTTTGAGGCGGCTTTCCAACGTACAAGAAGCAGCTTTTCAATCGTAAAAGATTACGACGGAAATGAGAAGACAATAAAAGGAACAAATGGAACTGAGCGCATATGCAATTCAAAGGCCCTGTGGCTGTTGTTTGCTTCTCTTGGTTTAACTGTAGGAAACAAGACAAGAAGCGGAATAAAAGTTCCCTTATGGATAATGAAGGCGCCGCGACACATAAAAAGAGAATTCCTCGCATCCCTGTTTGGAGCAGAAATGAGCAAACCCCGTCTGGATAACAGAAAATACAACAAAAAGAGCTTCAATACGCCTATTTTTTCAGTAAATGTGATCGAAGACTTGAAGAAAATGGGCTTGAAATTCGCCGGGGATTTGGCGAAACTTTGCAAGGATTTTAACGTCGTCTGTCTCCCGCCAAGGATAATACCCTACACAACCTGCAAAGATGGCAGTAAAACAGTGAAAATAAGACTGGATTTCTCAAATAAATATGAAAACTTGATAAATTTGTACGGCAAAATTGGATTTAGGTACTGTCGGGATAGAGAAATTGAATCTTATTATGCTTGCCAATACTTAAAGACAAAAAAACGACTTGTTGAAGGCAAAAAATTGGTTATAAGGAAGGCACTACAATTGAAAAAAGAGACAAACCTCACGCCGTCAGGAATATCCAAAAAAGTCGGAAGAGACATAATGCCATACAAAGAATTATGGCAGTATTTATCCGGAAACAGAAAAGCAGAAAAAGTTAAAGTTTCAAATTCGTTTTTGGATTATCCTAAATGGAAAGCAGAACATACAAAAGGGCTTGAAGAGCCGCTTGTATGGGAAACCATTGAAAGCATGGAAAAAAAACCGTGCAATTGCCTGGTTGATATCACCGTTGATTCCCCGACACATGCTTTCTTTGCCAATGGCTTTATGGTTTCAAATTCTGGCCGCGAGGACCGCGACGCGCTGATGCTTGGCGAAGGAAGGCCGTTTGTACTTGAGTTGAAAGAGCCTTCAAAAAGAAGCATTGACCTGAAGAAAATGGAGAAAGCTGTCAACAAATCGTGCAAAGGAAAGGTCGAAGTGCGCGAGCTCAGATTCTCAGACAAAGAGGAAGTGCGTTATTTGAAAAGCATTGCTTATGACAAAACATATTCGTGCCTTGTCAAATGCGAGAGCGTAACAAAAGAGGACTTGAAGAAAATAAACGAAAAATTCGCCGACATGATGCTCTCGCAGAGGACGCCCACAAGGGTGGCTCACCGCAGGGCTGACAAAGTGAGGAAGCGGCTCGTTTATTTCGTGAAATGCGAGCCTGCGGGCAAAGACAAATTCAAAGTCGTGATAAAATCGCAGGCAGGAACGTACATCAAGGAACTCATTTCAGGAGACAGCGGGCGCACAAAGCCGTCGTTTTCAGAGGAAATCGGCAGGTCGTGCGAAGTTGAAGAGCTTGACGTCGTTGAAATCCACAAAACAGCCGAAGAAATTGACGAAGAGAACGAGGAAAACGATTAACGGTGTATATAATGGCCAGGGAAAAATTTTACAAGAAAAAAAGCTGGCCTGCAAGGAGCTGGGCCGTTGGCAAAGATAAAAAAACACTTGTGCAGCCGCAATTTTTGTGCCAACCGTCAAAATACGTTCAGAGGATGGCTGCTGCTGACGAAAAAGCGGAGAATGTCCTCCTCAGACATGAAAAAGGGGCAGACCTGAAAAGCTGCGACAAAGCCTGGAAATGGCAGAACAGAAAGGCGATAGCGAGGCAGCTTGCAAATGCGATTATTGATATGAATCTGACTTATAACGTAATGCACAGGGACCTGCATTATTTGCAACCTGAGAATATAATCGCTGAAAGGACACAAAGCGGAAGGCCGAAAATAAAAATAATTGATTTTAGGGGCTCTGAAAGAATAAACCATGAAACCGCATCTTTGTCTGATTTCAGGACAGATTATTACCAGATGAAAGAAAATCTAAGGGATTTGTGCTTGACAGAGAAAGAATTTAAGGAGCTGAGTGATTATTTTGAAGGGTATTACAAGAAAAGAGTGAAGGAGAAATTCTGATGATCAACAGGAAAAAAAGCGGCATCAGATCGGTGTGGACTGCTGCAATCAAGGATAAAATCAAGCCGACGCGCATCATACCTGAAAAGATCAGGAGAAACGCTAGTTATGCGGGGGATGAAATCATATATCCGGCTCAATTTGTAGTTCAACCGCTAAAGAGCGTGCAAAAAATGAAATATACCGAGATGGATGGGCAGAGGGTCAGGTATGAAAAAGGAAAAACATTAAAGCAGGCGGCGAAAGAAAATCCAGAATGGGTGCATAAAAACAGGCATGCGATCGTCAGGCAAATTACTGATGCAATTGTAGATATGAATTTGCGTTTTGGGATGTTACACGGGGACATGCACGAGGAAAATATAATCGTAGAAAAAACCAAGGCAGGAAAACCTAAAATAAAAGTGATAGATTTTGATGATGCTAGAGAATTAAAGCCTTTTGGCTCTGAAACACATAGTATTGAAGAAGAATATTTTGGAATAACAAAGGATTTTAGGTACGTAGACGATATACTTTCAAGTTATAATTTATTGTGCAGAACAAAAGAAGAAAGCAAAGAGCTGAAAAAGTACCTTAGAGACCACTATGAAAAGAGAGTGAATGAAATATTTAAAACAGACAAAAAGCGTTCGTTTAAGATAAGGATTGATGAAAAAAAATGATCAACATTCTCGTCGCAGTCCTCGGGACTGCGCTGGCTGCTGTGGAAGACTTCAGGACAGGCTGGGTGTCTGACTGGATCACCCACGGCATGATAGTATTCGGCATAGTGTGGACGCTGCTGTTTGCCCAGCAGCAGATGTTCTTTGTTTTTGCAGTTGCCGCAGCAGTGTTCCTGCTCGGTTATGCTGCTTATGCCTTTGGCCAGATGGGTGGGGGAGACGTAAAGCTGTTCACGGCTCTTGCGCTTCTGGTTCCGTATCACCCCGCAGAGCTTTCGCCGTATCTTCAGCAGCTTGGGATAACGCCTGTTCCGGCGAATTACCCTTTCATTGTGTCGATTTTCGTGATGTTCGGCCTGCTGTACATGTTCTTCATTTCTATAATCTACCTGCGCAAAATCTATGAGAGGAAACAGAAGATAAAAGATTTCAGGCAGAAGATTACAAAGGGGGTCATTTACGCCGCCCTGTTCGTGCCTATAATCGTCTTATGGACCAGTTTCTTCAGGTCATTCATTGTCTTCGCTCCCGCGATTTTCCTGTCAATGCTGCTTCTGCCGTTCAAGGACGACATAATAAAGCTGTTTTTCATGCAGAACAGGAAAGTCAGCCAGCTGAACAACGAGGACGTGTTCGCTTTGGAGTTCATCCCCGTGGCAGTCAAGAAAAAGCTGGGCTTGTGGAGGAAAACATTCACAGATGTTGAACTCGGCAGGATAAAGGCAAAGGCGAAGAAGGCAAAAATCAATTCTCTGCCTGTGTGCGACCATATGCCGTGCGCAGTTCCTTACATATTCGGCGCTCTTTTGATAAGCCTGATTTTAGGCGACTTCATACTCTGGCTCGTGCTTAACGTAGGTTGATTTTGATTTATTTTTTGTATTTTGTAATACAGCGCACAATACAAAAACAAGCATACATTACTGATATAATCATACTACTGTGCGCCTAATTAGAACACCAGAAAGAATTGTAGCATAAAACCTAATTCTGAGCTTAATTTAAGTGTATTGACGGCGCACAGCCGGCAACAAATTATACAATTACCAGCTGCGTCAGGCAGGCGATTGCGATAAGAAGGGCTGACGCGATTACAAAGCACGGCAGGTCTTTTCTGACAACTACGCCCATTCCTGAAATCCTTGCAAAAAACAGATTGCTTATGAATCCGCCCATCTGCGACAGAACAGCTGATATTGCGACAACCGGCAGGGCCAGGCCCTGCGTGGCGAGCGTGATGAGCGTGATTGTGACTGCGCTCGTGTCCAGGAAGCCGCCCAGGAAAGCGAATAAGATGATGAATTCAGAGTGGGTTATGGGGAACATTTCCATCACAGAGTACAGCATAATTACGATGACGGCGAGCTTCACGCCGTACGCAACATTGAAAGGCGACTTGATACATAGTTTCCCCCTTTTTCCGCCTTTCTTGAAGCTGAAATAGGAGAAAATTATAAACACGGTGAAAGCAGCTGCGACAGCCGGGCCCAAGTAGTACAGGATTGCCGGGAAAGGAATCATTATCAGGAGCATGTTTCTGAGCATTGACGATGAGTTCGCGAGAAGGAGGCCGCCCGAAATCACTTCCTTCATTTTTTTGTTTTTTCTGTAAAGGTTGCTCAATGAAAACGTCGTGGCTGTGGAGGACACGAGCCCGCCGAGGAAGCTGATTGCCGCGATCTCGTTTCTGGCGCTTGTGTATCTTGAGCCTATGAACGCAGCGAAGTTTATTATGGACATTATCACGACAAGCAGCCACAAGGTGAACAGCGGTATGCTGATGCCCAGCACGGCTATTTTCTCGGGAAGAATCGGATAAACCACGCCGAGCAGAATCAGGAATTCGAGCAGGTCAAGAACTTCTTTTTCGTCCAGATGCTCGACCATTGTGTGGAGCCTGTCTTTTGAATAGAGGATGACAGCCACGATGACGCCGAGGAAGACAGCCTCGGCCATATAGTCAAATCCTATCATCATTCCGAACAGGTATGAGATTATGAACGCGATGTTGGTCGTAAAGCCTGTTCTGACCCCCTGCTTGGTCGCGTTGTAGTACAGCCCGAGGGCGAAGAAGCACACAATAGCAAAGCCTATGTAACACAGCAGATAATTATTGAAAAAATCAACTGACAGCTTGACCATCAACAGGCCGAGAAGAGACACCAGGGCGAACGTCCTGATCCCTATTATTCTCTGCTTTCTAGTAAATTCTCTCTCAAGCCCCAGCAGGGCGCCTACAAAAATTGAAAGCACTATCTGCTGGAGAAACAGCTGGTCGAGCATAAAAATAAAACGAAGCAGGCATTATTTAAGGTTTCTATGACAAAATTCCGCCGACTGCAAAGGCAAGCAGCGCAATAAGCATCGCCGCTTTTGCTGCCAAAACTGCTTTTTTCGGATTTTTGAACTGCAAGAACACAGTGTATGCAAAAATCAGATCGCAGACTAGCACAATTGAAAGGTAGCCGTATCCGAATATTCCGTAAATAAATGGCAGGGGGCTTAAGGAAACCGCCGTCAAGTACAAGGCTGTTGATACTAATGCCGCTCTTTTGATCCCTAAAACTTTTGGCAACGTTTTTTTGTACTTGTCCCCTTTGTAATCAGCAAGATCCTTTGTAATCTCTCTCGCAGTTATTGCAAGGAACGAGAGCATCCCCAGGACAAAAACAGGGAACAAGCCTGTTTTTGACGCGGCGAAACCGCCGAATACAAAAGTTAATCCAGTCAACAGCCCGATTAATATATTTCCCGAGAAAGTTATGTTTTTGACGCCTAGTTCATAGAGTAAAAGACCCAAGGCACTTATTATTGCAATTATAAAACATTCTATGTTTATGAAATATGAAATTGCAACAGACGAAAAAAATGCAATCCAAACAAAAATGAGCACGGTTTCTTTTTTTATTTTCCCGGACGGCAGCGACCTTTCAGGGTGATTTATCTTGTCTGATTCAATGTCCAGATAATCATTCAATGCATATCCTGCGGCATTATGAAGGAAAACAACCAGAAATGCCATGAGAACTGGCACGATTGATTTATAAACGCTATCCCCTATAATTGAGATACTGCCAACTAGAGAACCTAAAGCAGCCATGCTGCTCGTAGTTGGCCTTATGATTTTAAACAAAGGGACCATAAGGGCTGTTATGAAAATAACAAATATAAAGGAGCTGTTTTGATGAATATTAATCTGTCTGGCAGAGAGGAAACTATAAAAATGTTTGATGAAGTTTGCAAAAAGATCGACATCAAACCGACAAAAGAGGACATTGAAAATTTAGTTGTATATGAGATGACAGACGGAACAAGAACTTCTTTTGATTTTAAAAATGACGGATGGAAAGGATACTATGAGGGGGGCATATTCTGCCTTCGTTTTATGCATATGCTCAAGCACCTTGGCGGAAAAAACATCTATTTCAATGTAATTCATGAAAGGCACAAACAAAGGGTCAATTATGAAGATATTTACAGAGGATTAATGAGTCTTGTTGAACCTTATTCAGAGTACCTGAAAAACAACGACATAAAAATAAAATTTGTTGGAGATTACAAGGAGAGCATTGCTCCAAATAAGGCGGAAAATGACCTTAGGCTCGGACTTAAGAAAGTAGAAGAGATGACTAAAAACAACAACGAATTCAACGCATACGTAATGTTGAACTACTCTGCGTTGCAGCTTGCAAGAGAAGGAGGAGAACTTTGGAACGCCGCACCACCCTGCACAGTTATCTTAAGGCATTGCAAGGGGTACGTCAACGGCGACATGTGGCTTCCGGGCAAGCTTGATAACCACACTTTTGTTTATGCCCAGAACGGAACAATAAGCATGAACTGGACAGATAAGCAGATTCTTTATTTAATCGGCCTTTCTCTGCGCAGCTACATTTTGAACAAAGGCGGCCACTACTCCAAAATTTATGGGGAAGGGGAAAACGAGAGAATAAAGAGGCAGAGAGAACAAGAACTATATATGGAACATAAAAAACTTGAAGAAACGGTGAACAAAAGAGTTGTTTTGTTCGGCGTTGTCGGACCGGAAGTATACGAATTTTAAATTATTTCCGTCTCTTTCAGCGCATGCTCCGCTATCTTCCTGTCAAGATTGATGTGCTCTATTATCGTGTAACGCTCTGGTTTTATCTCCTTGGCGTGCAGCATCGCCTTTATCGCCTGCTCTTTTGTTATCCCAAGCTGTTTTGCATTTACTGGACATTTTACTGTTTCTAGGGCATTTTTTATTTTTTTCCAGTCTTCACCATGCAGATAG
>JAZDJV010000057.1:0-5236 GCA_043803585.1 Microcaldota archaeon
CTTGAAAAAGAGAAGATTGAGGCCGAGGTGTACAAGAAAATTCATGATGAACTGCGCACCCACAGAGCCACGCTCGTGAAAAAGGACCTTGATTCTATTGACAAATTTTACACAAAAGCCGTAGAGTTTCTCTCAAAAGCCGGCGAGGAAATAAAACAGAAAGAAAAGCTGAGAGAGGAAGCGAAGGCAAAGACCGACGAAATCCAAAAGGAATGCGACGAGCTGGCGCACAAAATAATCGAGGAGTCTGACAAAAAGCAGTCGGGCGTAAGAAGGGAGATTGAAGAAACAAGGGCAGGCGTGTCGATTATTGAAGGCAGAATAGGGATGCTGAAAGAGAGGATTGAGGAGAGTCTCAGGCGCAAGGAGCAGTTCAACCTCGAGATTTCCAGGATGGGAAACGAGATAAAAGCCAGGGAAAAGGAGCTCAACAATCTTGACGTTTCAGAGGATGACCTGCTGAAAAAGCTGCATGAGCAGCAGAGGGAAATCCAGAAAGTGATGAAGGGCTCGGGCTCAATCGACAAAGAGCTTGAGCAGTCCCTGAAAAAAGTCGAGGATTTGAACAGGCAGATCAATGAAAGAAAGGAGAAAATTTACAAGGCTGATTCAGAGTTTAATTCCGCTAACGAAAGATTTAATCTCAAGAAATCGCTTGCAGACTCGAAAAAGCGCGAGCTTGAGAAGCTCAAGAGCCTGATAAACGAGAGCGAGCAGAAGCTGAAAGTTTTCAGCGCAAAGAAAGTTAAGCTTGAAGCTCAAGTGTCAGAATCAACTGACCAGGTCGCGAAATACATCGCAGTCGAAAGGGACGACAGGGAAAGGCTCGAAAAAATCGACAGCAAGCTCGCTGACGCGCGTTCGGAGTTCTCAACAGTCAGCAGCAGAATCGCCACGATACAGAAGATGACAGGCATAAATGAGGCCACCTCAGCCGTGCTCAAGGAGAAGTCCCTGAAAGGCATGCTCGGCACTGTTATCGATTTGTGCAAGTACAGCCCAGACAGTGCGACTGCGATCGAAACTGCCGCAGGCCCGAAGCTGTACTATGTCGTGACAGAAACAGCCCTGCACGCGACAGAAGCCGTGAAGTTCCTTAAGAAAAACAAGATAGGCAAAACTACTTTTGTTCCCATTGACAAGATCAAGCCTGTCGTGATTTCAAAGCAGGCCGAGGCGCTCGCAAAGAAAAAGGGCGCAGTGGGATTTGCAATCAACCTTATTGATTTCGACAGCAAGCTGAAGCCTGTGATGGAGTTTGTTTTCGGCGACACGCTTGTCGTCGAGGACATTGACTCAGCGAAAGAAATTGGCATCGGCTCGATAAAAATGGTTACGCTTGACGGCGATTTGATAGAATACTCGGGCGCGGTGACCGGAGGATTCACCAAGAAAGGGGCTTCAAAAGCCGACCAGAGACTGCTTGAACAGGCTGAGCAGAGCGTGAAGCAGTTGGAGCAGGACAAGGCCGCTGTTTTGGGCAATCTCAACAACATGAAAGAGCGGATAACGCTCGGCATTGACAGCAGGTCAAAAACCGAGCTCCTAATGAAGGAAATCGAGGTGCAGATGAAGGAGCAGGAGCTGAGGCTCAAAGAGTACGATGAAAAGCGCATCAGCAGCGAGCTTCTGCAGATTGAAAAAGATCTCGGGGCAATCGACCTTGAGGCGAAAGAAAAGAAAACGCTGAAATCAGGGTTTGAAGCCGAGCTCTCGACGCTTATTGAGCAGAAGACAAAGCTCAGAATAAAGTTCACAGACGAGGGTGTGGCAGTCAGCCCGCAGTCAGAAGAGCTTGAAAACCTGCAGAAGCTTGCGCAGGCCACAAAAGACGAGATGAACGAGCTTAAGGTGAAAAAGAGCACTATAAAACTGCAGATAGAAAGCGTGATAATCGCTAACCAGAACAAGCTCAAAAAAGAGATAAAAGAGCTTGACAGGCTGAACGCAGAGAGCGAGCAGAAGGCGGGCCAGCTTTCAGGCGAGAGAAACGATCTGTTTAATTCGCTGAAGCTGAAGGAGGAGAACGCGCGCAAGCTCGCGACTTCAATGGGCGACATGTTCAGGCAGAAGGAGGAGCTTGAGAAAAAGAGGGACTCTTTTGCCCAGAAAGTTGGGATGTGCAACGCAGAGATTGATAAGGTAAGGGAAACTTCAAGAGAATCAGAGCTCGACAAGGCGAAATATGAAACGCAGTATGTTGATTTGAAGAGACAGTGGGAGAAGTACAAAGAAGTCACGCTTATTGAGAAAATATCGCGCAAAGACTTAGAGGACAAAATCGCCCAGTACGAGAAGCAGCTCGAAAACATCGGAAACGTGAACCTGAAGGCGATTGACATGTTCGACGAAATCGCGAAAGAAGTCGCCGGCATGAAGGGCAAGAAAGCCAAGCTCGAAGAGGAGCAGACCATGATAATGAACATGATGGTCGAGATTGAGGAGAAGAAAATAACAGTGTTCGCCGAGACGTTCGGCGCGCTCAACAAATACTTTGACAAGTATTTCAGGCAGTTCTACCCCGAGGAGGGCGCAGAAGCCTCGCTGTCGCTTGAAAATCCCGAAGAGCCTCTTGAAGGCGGGCTGCTTATCCAGGCCAAGCCGGCTGGCAAGGCTCTGAAGCACATGGACTCAATGAGCGGGGGAGAAAAAACGCTCACAGCGCTTGCGTTTATTTTTGCTGTGCAGGCTTACAGGCCTTCGCCATTTTATGTTCTTGACGAGGTCGACGCCGCCCTTGACAAGGAGAACAGCGAAAGAGTGGCCAAGATGATGAAAAAATTCTCCAAGGAAATCCAGCTCATTTCAGTCACACACAATGCTGTTGTCATAAGAAACGCCGACCAGGTCGTCGGAGTGCACATGGACGGCACAGGCTCGTCTGTGGTGCAGGTTGATTTGAAGGGGCTTGTGGAGGAAAAGCAGGCCAAGCTTGCTCAGGCAGAGTCGGCAATAAAGCAGGGCGAAGCTGACAGGATTGAGAAGTAATTTCGTGATTATGCGGAGCGGCTGCGAATGGTCTCGAGAAACAGGGTGAGAAAAAGGACGGAAAACATATCAGATATAGCAAAATATGCGCCTAAAACAGCCCAGGAACTCAGCGAATGCGGAAGCAAATTCTTTGTAGATCTCGGCAAAAGAATGGGCAGAGTGCCGCAGAAAACGCTTGTAACTCCTTCTGCTGAACGCGAATTGGTCAAAATAAGAAATAGGCTTGTTGATCTCAGCAAAAACAAAAATCTTTCAGCAAGAGAAGAAGTTTCTGTTAACAGTGAAATAGAAAGAGTAAACAGATTTCTGAAAGAGCACACGAAGCCGGAAATAAAATAAATTCTGCGGTCAAAAGCGCAGGCAGCACCCGCTTCAACCGAGCTTTTTGCCGCATTTTCCGCAGAATTTCTCTTTTCCCACGATTTTTGCGCCGCAGTATCCGCAGTAGTTCATGTAATTTCGCTCCTACTCGCATCTGAATTCAGCGACAGGCAGGCTGTCTTCAATGAGGGCGTAATCTCCTACTGAAAGCAGGTCGTAATAGCCGTGGTTTATCGGAACCCAGGCGTCTGAGCTCTGGTTCACGCTTACTTCGCTGAACATTATCTTTCCAGCAAGCTTTCCGGACTCTTTGTAAACTGCCGCGTCATCCTCAAGCAGTACCGTGCCTGTGTTTGCCACACGGGCGTGAGTCATGTTGCATTCGCTGATGGTAAGCGCTGCTCCACCAAAATCAGAGATTGGCTTTTCTTCAACTGACTCGTTTGTCCACAGCTCGGCAGTGCATTTCCTGATTTCAATTGAGCCGACAGCCTCGAATGTCGAAAAGTCGATTCTGTTTAATGTAATCTTTGCCGCTTCGCCTTCAAGCGTTCTGATCCCATTCGGTTCAAGCACGATTTTATCATCGTTTATTTTGAATGTTACGTTTGATTTTGAGCCGAGAGCCTCTATTCTCTCAACAGCTATCAGCTGGTCATACGTGGTTATATTTTTGCCTGCGCCAAGAGTAAAATTGCTGTAGGTAACCTCGCAGTTTTTGAGGTAAACAGGGGCATCTGACGTCAATCCGACCTCCAATGCAAGCCCGGAATTATCCGAGCTGCCGTTCCCCGCCGTGCCTAATGACAGCAGGGTTTTTCCGAGGTCTGTTGTCATAAGCATCAGCGCAGCTGCCGCGACAGCGATTATTATCACGGCGCAGACTGCCAGCTTTGTCTTGCCTGACCAAAAAGCGTTTTCTTCAGAACCAGTCTGCTCTGTGCCTTGCTCCGCTGATTTAAAGGAGAATTTCACAGGCTGAGCTGCCTGAGCAGGCATTGCTTTTGCAGGCTCGCCAGCCTGGGCCGGCTTTCTGCCGAAAGAGATTGGAATCGAGAATTTCGGAAGCGAAATAGATGAAGGGTGATACATTTTCTCTCCGCATTCTGTGCAGAATTTCAATTCGTAAGGAATCATTGTTCCGCATTTTACGCACCCTGTTTTCTGGACAGGGTCTGATGTTGTCCTCAGCTTTGAGCCGCAGTTTGTGCAGTATTTCAGATCATCGCTATTTTTATATTTGCATCCCATACAGGTTTTCACGAGCGTCACCTTCTATTTTTTTTTACCACTTCGGATTCTGGGCAGGTTCGGGCGTTGTCCTCATTCTCGAGCCGCAGTTTGTGCAGATTTTTGCGTCATCTTCATTTTTGTATTTACAGCTTGTACAAGTTTTCACGAATGTCACCTTCTGCTTTTTAATATGCCGCGAGAGAATATAAATGTTCTTGAGCGCGCTGCCTGCGGAAACACCCCCCGAATACAAACGAACTGCAGCAAAAATCAGTATCCAACGGTGCAAAAATTGGCCAAATATAGCTCTGCGAGGGCTTTATAAACCCCCTAATTTATAATTAATCCAGAAGATTAGGATTCTTAATCATGAAAAAAGAAAACAAGAAGTCAGAAAATTTTATGATTGAACTCGGTGTTTCTATTTCTACTTAAGGAAACTAATTTTCTAAAAATAAAACTATATAGGAGTAGGTTTAATGGCATATGGAGACTTTGGTCCAAAAGAAATGCACAAAGTGACTTGCGCAGAATGCGGTCAAGAATGTGAAGTTCCTTTTGAGCCAGACGGGACAAGACCTGTGTACTGCAGAGAGTGCTACCAAAAGCACAGGCCGGCAAAGAAGATGGGCGGAAGAAGGTTCTAATTTCTTTGCTAGTCAGTCAAAAATACAACAATTAAAACCAGCGC
>JAZDJV010000058.1:0-5154 GCA_043803585.1 Microcaldota archaeon
TATGGGGAGAAATCTGCCCGTTAAATGAGTCGCCAGCTCCCTGCTCAGCAGGTTGGAGTTGCTTCCCGTAATCACTAGGTTATAGCCCTGCCTTTGAAGCCTGTTTACAAACAGCTCCCATCTGCTTAAGTTCTGAATCTCGTCAAACAGCAGGAATTTCGGACTGCCGTAAATTGAATTTATTGCGTCAATTATCTCGTCATAATTCTCCACTTCAACTAACTTTTCATCGTCAAAATTTACATAGCCGAAATTGCCCGTTTTCCGCAGAGTGTGAAGCGCAAAGCAGGATTTTCCCGCACGCCTCGGCCCGATTATCACATTTATTATCCCTGCGCTCATTTTCGCGCCGGCGTCCCTTTCCACGTATTTTTCGCTTAATTTTGCGCCCATTTCTCTTTTTTGAAGAAGCAAAACATCTCTTATCATGCTAATCACTTATGTATATATATATAATGCACAATAGTTTATAAATTTATGCATTATGATGCAACCAAATAAAATGAACGGGGGCTCCGCCCCTATGGCCCCGCCGCTATGCGGCGGCTCCGCTCCTCTGCGGCCTGATGCCCCGCAGAGTTCTCGGCGCGGCGGCGTTAATTTATCGTGTACACAGCAGTGTCAGTGCCTGTGCACCCTGTGTCATCTTTCACAAGCAGTTTAGGGGTGTGGGTGCCTGATGTGGTGAAGGTGTGAGGCACTGAGATACTCATCGGGTAATATGTGACTCCGGGACCAGCCTGAACTGTCAGGTCAAATCTGCCGATTGCGATGTCCGGGACTCCACCAACAGCTCCATTATCCGTGGGCCTTATTCTGACATACATCGTCCCGGGCGACAGAACAGTGCAGGTTGCTGTATGCGATGACCAGACGCCGTAATCCTCAGTATCTACCGGGTTCCAGCTGGTCGGGCAGCTGTACCATGTTGTCCCGTCTGTGCTGTTCTCGACTTTTATGACATCATAATCAAGGTAATTATCATACAGATACGCGTCATAAGCGACGGTTATTGTCATGCCTGCTTTAACATTAGGTATCTGTCTGCTTATCCAGTCGCTTCCGCCTGAATCAAGCCTGTACTTGCGGCCTGCGCAGGTGTCTGCTGTTGAAATCGGCGAGTTTGATAAGCCGTCCTGTCCCTGGAAATTGACTCCCTTGTTTAACAGCGCTGCAACAGTGCAGGTTCCCGGCAGAGGGAACTGGTAAGAATTTCCGGCTAAAGTTGAACTCCAGTCATAAGTACCGTCATTATTGTAATCCCATGCATATTCAGTTAGTTTAGTGCCTACGGTGGTCGGCGTTCCTGTGCCGACCATATTGAACTGCTTTTGCCCGTTTGCAAATGTCACATCAAATCTACCGATGGCCATTTGATCTCCGTAACCTCCGCCCAAATTGATTCTGACATAAAAATCACCGTTCATGGGCGTCTTACAGATGACAGAATGAGTTGTCCATTTGCCGCCTGCTTCTCCAAGCACCGGGTTCCAAAGAAGACAAGCTGACCAGTCGATTCCATTCGTGCTTGTTTCCACATTCACGGTATCATAATTTCCGGATGAACCGTACAAATACGCGTCAAAACTGACAGTCGCTTCGGTTCCCGCTATAACATTGACAAATTTGCGGGCAATATGCTTCCCATCAGTATTGACTATCACAAATTTTTTGCTATTGCACACCGGGGTTGCAGAAAAAGAATATGACGAAAGTCCGGAACTGCCTTCAGTGATAACATTTTCACCCAGACCAGCAGCGCAGTCTCCTGGCAACAAATTCGATGAAGTTGGCGTTGTGACGTCGCTGCCGGCGTTTGCTGTGACAGTTAGAGTGTTAAACCCGCAGGTATCTGCCGTACAGGCTGTTTCTTTGCACGGCACTGTCGGAGCCGGACAATCGCTGGCATCAATGCATCCGATGCAGTCGCCTGACGAACACACTCCCCCTGTGCATGCTATGTGATCTGCTTTGACAGTGTAAACACATTGTCCAAGCGTGCATGCTTTTGTCCTGCAGGTTTGGTCTGGACAGTCTGTTTCTACTGTAGCTTCTGTGCATTGACCTGGGCAGCCGTCATCCGGCGTGTCTGTGCATGCGCCCCAAACTCCGTCTGAGCACCACTGCGTGCCTGCGCAGCTCTCTGATGTTGTGCACGCGCGCGAAGTGTCATCTTCGCATCCCGGCAAACAGTACCCGCCCTGGCAGGTCTTGCCTGTTCCGCATGATGTTCCGTCATCTGAAGGAGTGTAAGTGCATGTTCCTGAAATGCAGTCCTTGTCTTTGCACAATTTAGTAGGGCAGACTGTTTCCATCGTCTCTTCTGTGCAGCTCACTGCCCCGCACGCTGTGCTTCCTTCGTAAATATTCTCTTTTTCTCCTGCTCTGCAGCATTCTATCGCCCCCGGCAGAAGTTCGGCGCCCGTGCTGTCGGCGCAGTCCTCTGCGCAGAAGTTGCACGGGTCAGCTGGATTTGAAAAATGATTGACTTCGCATTTCGCGGCCGCTGAAACGCATTCCTGAATCTGCACGTTCTTCGCAGACTCGCCTGAAGAGCCTGCCAGATACACGACCACAAGGGCTGAAACAGTGATTACTGCCCCGAGTATAACCAGGTATTCCAATGAGCCCTGCGCAGAATTTTTTTTGCTTGCTGCCCTGTTTAATTTCATGCTGGGAATAAACCAGAATGGGATTATAAACATTGGTGTTCTAAAATTAAGTATGATTGAGTCCCTGATAAATCCCCGCTCGGTTGAGAAGCACCCGTGGGAGGCATTCATAGCCGGATTCCTGTTCACGATAGTCGCCTGCCTGCTTACCCTGCAGATAGGCGTGACAAGCGGGGCCGGATTTCTGGTTGTTTCTTTTATCACAATAGCCGCTGCGCCGTTCATAGTCAGGGTTTTTGACATTGAGGAAAAGAAGCACGGCGGCAACCTGTTTCAGAGGCACATGGACGTCATCAGGATATACGCATTTTTCTTCATAGCCGTAATATTCGCTTCGTCGCTGATTTTCGTGATGATGCCCACGACATCGAGCTCGGGGCTGTTCACAGAGCAGGTGCATGACCTGTGCTCAAAAAACATAATCACAGACACTGCCTGCGGAACCGGAGCCGGCTCGATTTCAGGCGAAGTCACGGGCAAAGTGCTGATGGGCGCGGGCGGAGGGGCGGCTCTCGGAACAGGCGGAGGCGGCTCTGTTTCTGGCGCAGCAATAACCGCGATGGCGTCGTCATCTGCAAGCGCTTTCAGGCCCGGATTTGCTGACATATTTGTGAACAACATGGAAGTGCTTGTGCTCGCTTTTGTCCTTTCACTGATGCTCGGCGCAGGGGCTATTTTCCTGATAGCCTGGAACGCGACAATAATAGGCGTGCTGATTGCGAAAATAGCCGAGACTCCGGCGGCATTCGGGGCTCTGGAGCTGATGCCCGGAAACACTGCTTTGAATTACATTTTCGCCCTGCCTTACACTCTTCTCCTGCTCCTGCCCCACGGAATCTTTGAGTTCGGAGCATACTTCATCGGAGCTGTTGCGGGCGGAATACTCTCTGTCGCGATAATAAGGGAGAAATACAAGATGGGCTCGATAATGCCGATTGCGTTCGACTCGCTGAAGTATTTTGCAATCGCGGTGGCCCTGCTATTGGTCGGAGCGGTTATTGAAGTCGGAATATGAGGTGTAAAAAATGGCGATTGGCTTTTTGGCAAAGGTTAGGCAGATAAAAGAAGACAGAAAGAAGGCTGTGGAGATCATAGACCAGACTGTCAAGACCGTATATGAAAAAAAAGAAGCCAAGCTGGTTGAAAGATTCCCCCAGCACGCCGAAGAAATCCGCAAAACGCTCGGAAAAAACAGGGGCATAGACCGCGAAAGAGACATTCCCGGCAGCAAAAACATCGTAATATCAACAAGAAACGGAAAAACATTTCTCGTCTCAGAAAAAGGCGTGAAAGAGCTTAATGTGAAAAGAATCCACAGGAAAACAGACAGCTATTTTTAGAAAAAAGCAGGGAAAAAAATCACTTTTTCTTTGGCTTACCTTTCTTGACCGCCGGCTTTTTCGGCTCGGGCAGCTTCTTTATGCCGTACTCTTCCTTGAGCTCTTCGACAATCTTGTTTTTCTTTTCGCCTGCGGCGGCTTTTTCATGGTATTCGTCAAGCAGCTTGTCCTGCGCCTTCTCATACGAGCCTCCGAATTTTCCGACAAGCGACTCTGCAAGCCTTGAAAGCTCCATTGGGAAGATTATCTTGCTTGACTTGCCCTCGGCGATTTTGCCCAGCGACTGCAGGTACATGTACTGCAGGGTCGGCGAAGTGAGCTTTCCTCCGGCCTCCTGAAGAGCGTCAAGCTTTATCTTTGTGCCCTCAGCCCTCTCCCTGTCAGCCATTTTGGTCTGCTGCGCCGCTTTCAACGCGTGCATCGCGTCCTGAACCGCCTTTGGCAGGGTGACTGACTGGATTTCAACCTGCTCGACCTCAACGCCCCAGCTCTTTGTGACTTCTGTGATATTTTTCTTGAGCAGCTTGTTTATCTCGTCAATGTTTGAGATGACCTGCGAAAGCTCCATCTGCCCGACAACTGTCCTCAGGGCTGCTACGATGTTTGATGTCGCGGTTTTCCTGTAGTCTTCGACATTGAGCACGGCGGCCTTCGGGTCCTTTACTTTGGTGTAAATAATGGCGTCTATCGTGACTTTGATGTTGTCTTTTGTGACCACTTCCTGGGGCTTGACGTCGTCTGTCACAGTTCTCAAATTAACAATCTGGTAAGTGTCAATGAACGGAACCATTGTCACCCAGCCGGGCCCTGAAACGCTCTTGAACCTCCCTTTCCTGAAAACAACTGCTCTTTCGTACTCGTTTATCTGCACGAAGGTTGACGGCACTTTGAGGTAGAAGATAAAAAGAACAACGAGAACAGCGACCAGCATCAGCATTGAATTAAGCTGGCCAATGGCAAGCAGGACGAGGAAAGCGACTGCCACGAAAATTATTATTGACAGGAACAGCGCAGCCTGTTTTTGGACAGCCCCCATTGAAATTACGCCCTCTCAGTTTAACACTATATTATACGGTATATATGTTTTTAAAGGTAGGGCAAATATAAACATACAAGTGACTGAAAATGAAAGTGCTTGTGCT
>JAZDJV010000059.1:0-5275 GCA_043803585.1 Microcaldota archaeon
GGAAAAATGAGAATCACGGGCACGGAAAACAAGGGCGAAGGCACAGTGCGCGTGACGTTTGAGCTGGGATAAAATGCGATATTATTCGTGGATTACGCGGAAAAATTTGTAGTAAGGATACTTGCCCCCTCTTTGATCGGCGCTTAGAGACCTGATATTCCTTTTTCTTTCGACAGCTTTCACAGATTTTTCCGCGTTAATCTTGACCCTGGCTCGGTCTTTTTCAATCTGAGCCTCTTTCTGCGCGATTATGTCGCCGATAACGGGGTGTTTCTTTGATAGAACTGCCTTGTCTTTCAGAGAAAGGCGCATTAGCGGGACAGTGCCGACATTTTTGAAAAGAACGTTCGCAAATATATTGACGTCTATTTTCCTGCCATCTGCAAGAGTGGCCACAGTTCCTCTCGGTATCTCCTGCTCGATGCGCTCGCTGATGGGCAGCGGCTTTATTTTTGGCTTCCTTGTTCTCTTCCGTTCGGGAAGCGTGCCTGCCTCCCTCATCTTGTTGTATTTCACTTTTCTTCTTCTTTCAGTCGGGATATTCAGCCTTCTCCTCACAGTATACTCGCTGGCTCCGATCGCCTTTGCTATGATAGGCACGGCTTCTTCCTTGGTGATGCCCGACGCAAACTGTTTGCGCGCTTCGCCGACCACATACCTCGTAAATCTTTTTCTTGACGCTCCCATATTACCAGTTTAGCTGATAATGATATAAAAGGCATTCTGCCTGCGGAAGATGACCTTTTTAAATTCCGGTGCAGTAGAGCCTGCTGTGGTAAGGCATGCTTGAAAACTTGATACCGCTGATAGTGCTGTTCTTCGTGATACTTGACCCGCTGGCAAGCTTTGTGGTCTTCTTGGTGGCAACCAAGAACAAAAGCGCCCATGAGAAACATACCATTGCCGCTATAGCTGTGGTGATTGCCGGAATAGTGTCGCTTGCGTTCCTGATTTTCGGGCAGGATCTGCTTGTTCTTTTCAACACAAACATAGCTAATTTCAAAGTAGCCGGCGGAGTGATCCTTTCAATCCTCGGAGTTCAGATGGCGCTCGGCCACCCGCTTGCAGACCTTGACAAAGTGAAAAATGACTCTGGAAGGGCAGTTGCAGCCATCATAGGCACGCCCCTGCTCACAGGCCCGGCTGCGATCAGCGCAATTATAGTTTCAGTGAAAGAATACGGGCACATGCAGACCGGGCTGGCCGTAGCCATTGTTCTTGCATTTACTGCCGTCCTCTTCTATCAGGCAAGCAGGATAAGCAAATTCACGGGCAAGACCGCGATACAGGTCACGTCAACAATTCTCGGCCTGATAACGCTGGCCTGGGGTGTCGGATTCATCCGCGCCGGCCTCGGATTTTAGCTGATTTTTTTAATCTTCACAAAAATTTAGAATAGAAGAGATTGCATCTCTCTTTTTCACGAAGCTTTCAAGCTCGGCCCGGAGCTTTACCAGCCGTCTGTCCATCAGGTCTCCGGTGTGCTGCTCTGTTTTTGAAATTGAGCCTGTGATGCTGCCGCTTTTCTCTCCGATTATGCTCGTCTTCGCCTCGTACAGCCTGTTGCGGTATTCGGACGACTTCACAAATTCCCTTGCAACAGCGCCCCAGCGCGGATCGTCAAACTTGTTCATCGGCGGCCTGATTTTTTTGTACTGTTCCCTATATTTCGCGTCGGCGCCTAGCTGGATAAGGTGCTTCCAGTAGGACGGCTCCTTGAATTTTATGACGCTTGATTTCATATCGCCGATTGTTTTCGCCCTTTTCATGCCAGTGTACTCGCCGATCTGCGCATTAAGGTAGGCGATTTTCTTGTCAAGAACCGAGAGCTGGGAAATCAGCCTCTCACTGTGCGGATAAAGCAGCTTAGGGCTGCCTTCAATCGAGCTGTCCATCTTGACAACGCCCCCGAACGACTGGTAGTCAATGACAGCCTGCTCAAAGCTGACTTTGTTCTTCGGGCCCTGGTTCAGGCTGGCCATGCCAATCTTTTTAACATCAGGAAGCATTGATTTAATACCGCTGAAATCCATAACAAGTAATAATCATCTTCGGAATAAAAGGGATGCATATGGCAAGGGAATTTAACAGGAGGCACAGGGATCTGGCAAGGAAAGACCGAAGAGAAAAGAGCATAGAAGTGGATAAAAAGAATATTGAAGACCGCATTAAGAAAAGGAGAGAGCTTGAAAAAGCTGCCAGAATGGGAATATTCAAAAAAACAGGAGCAGAGAAGAGAGGGGCCGAAGCGAAGCGAAAAAATGGAAGGGCTGGTGGGGGAAAAAATTTAATGCAGGACGCAAGAAAAAACAGGGAGAAATGCGGCGCGGAAATAAAAAAAAGCGTTAGAGAAAAGCGGATTAAGCAGATTGAAGCGCTGGAGCTGCTTTTCAACAGGCCCATGAATAAAGAGGAGATATTAGCGCATAATCCCGAATTTTTGACAATGCTTGACGAGCTTGCTGAAATAGGCAATGTGGCTAAAAGAGTCGGGCTTGACGAAAATACCACTTATTTTTTGTTTCCTAGGCAGAGAAGGGCGGCTGCCAGGTGGAAAGGAGTATATGAGGTGAAATAAGATATGCCCGATAAAACGACAGCACGGCGCGGAGCTGGGGAGACAGGAACATGCAGAAACAGAATGGGTCCTGCTGAAAGAAAAAAGAGGACATTGGAAAAATACAAGAGAGTGTCAAAAGAGATAGAGAGGGAACAGCGCATTTATCTGCCTCGCGGGCTGCCGGTAAGAAACACTGAAAAACTCCGTGAAAAAATATTGGTGGATTTGGTGCAAGGTTATAAATCAGATGCTGGTCTGGCTGAAAAACTCGACATACCTTTAGGTGTTTTTGCGAAGTCTGCTGCGGGGGGGCTGCTTGAGGGGATGATTGAAAGCGGAGAGATATCCACATGCATATTAAGCGGGCACGAAAAGGGATTCTTTTTAAATCCTAAGCAAAGAAATGAAATTATGAGAAAGTTGGGAATAAAAGAGGAGGAATAAAAAATGTTCGGCGGAATGAATCCAAAGCAGATGGAAGCGCTCATGAAGCAGATGGGCGTGAAAACAGAGCACATCGAGGCCAGCGAAGTCGTGATACGCGGCCCGAAAAACATTGTGATAAAGAATCCGCAGGTCAGCATGATTGAAGTGAAAGGCCAGAAAACATTTCAGATAATGGGTGACATTTCAGAGGGTGAAGGCTCGGCCGCCGGCGCAGAGGCTCCGGAGCCCGCCGAGATAAAAGAAAGCGACATCCAGCTTGTCGCGGACCAGGCCGGCGTGAGCCCCGAGAAAGCGAGGGAAGCCCTGAAAAAAGCCGGCGGCGACATCGCCGAGGCCATTCTGAGCTTCGGAAAGGAATAAGCGCAGGCTAGCAAACTGCGGCAATCTTTGCCATTCTGGTTACGCGGTTTGCACGGCTAAACCGCCTCACTACTATTCAATTATATATGTGGAATATAATAATTTATCGTGGTGATTTGATGTACCGAAAATCTGGTCTTGTAAAACGAATGGAGAGAAAAGCAGGACAAGCTGAAAGAAGAGAAATTGGCGCTTTTGGTATGAAAGGAATTCCTCTGACAATGATGGGAGTTGAAAATAAATTAAATAGTATTGAAATAGCTAGAAAGTATAATAATACACTTTTAACCCTCGTTGAAAAACTTGAAAGAAACAGAGTGGTAACAAAAGAAGAAATAGAACGATTCAAAAAAGAGAAGAACAAGCATTACAAAAGATTTTTAGGCGCCATGGGAATTGGAGGAGTAACTTCTGGTGTCTTTGGTGCTCTCCTAGGATCGCCAACTTTAGAAGGTGTGCTCGCAGTGGGAACGGGAGGGACTACGATGGGAGCGGGTGGCAGTGCAATTGCATTTAGCAATGAGCTTAGAAAAGGCCAGCAGATGGGCTCTGCGATAAAAACATTCAGGGGTCTGATTAAGAAAGACGGCACTCTCAATAAAGAAAAATTGAATAGGATAGGGGGAGAAATTTGGGCATCCAACAGTGAATTAGATGCTTATGAAAAAGAATTGTATAAGCGCCAAAGAGAAATTTATGTGCGCCGTGATAATGGAATTAAGGCTAGAACTGAGGACAGAATTATGAAATGGAGCGAAAAACAAGATAAAAAAAAGGAGGCGAAGCTGAATAAGAAACGCGACCCGATATTTTACAGGCTTCCGCCTGAAAAAAGTTCATAAATTATCGGAATTTCTCTACTATTTTCTTTTGAACAGAAGCTCAGTCATTCAACTTCGGCAACCGCGTCAACCACTTCATCGAAAATTATCACGTAGCTGAACTTGACTTTCTTGACGCCCGAAACGTAGTCTTCAGGAAGCCTTATTGAAACATAGTCTCTCCACAGGTTATATGTTTTTCCCGAGTGCAAAATGGTCGGCTCAAGCTCGTATTTCTCGACTTTGTATACCTGGATGAGGACAATCCCCAGTTCGTCAAACACGGCTGTGACATTATCCAGTGATGAATCTTCGAGGTCTAGCGTCTTGATGCTTATGGCGCTCTGCTCCTTGCTTATTGAGCAGTTCGGAAGCTTCTCGTGAAGCTCGGTTACGGTGGCATTTTCTGAAATGCCTTTGATTTCGTAATATTCAGGCACTGGAGTCATCATTTTCTCGACTTCAACGGTCTCTTCAAGCCTCAGGAAATCGGCAAAAGACAGGCCGTAAATATAATCGCCCACAGGCTGGTAGCACAGTCCTGTTATCTGGGCAAGAATGTTCGTGCTCTTTACGACTTTGGCTTCTGTGCACGTGACAAACGCATCATTTTTGTTTGCGGATGAATAAAGCAACATCGCTTCCTGCGAATTGTTGTCGCTTATAATCACTGTTCCGTTAATTCCTTCCCCCTCGCCGGGAAGCCTGATATTGGCGACAACGAGCGGGGTATTTTTTGAACTAAAAAAACGGTCAAGATAAACTTTCAGTTTGAATCCGATTTCTTCTGCGTCTGAAAAATTTTCAGGGTACACGCGCATGTCGTATTCATAGCCCCTCCCGTGCGAATCAAGGTAGACCTCAAGCGTGTAATTGTCAATAACATCGATTGTCCCGATAATCTGGTCAACATAAGTCTTGTTCTCTGTCTGGGCGAAGTCAACGTAGGACACGAAGCTCTCGACGCTGTCAATCGCGACAGTGGCGTTCAGCTGGGTGGTGTAAAAAAGCGACTCTATCGTGTCGTTTACCAGGGGTATTTCGCCGCCCTGGTTGCTGAAAAGAGTCATAAGCGGGGCCATTGACA
>JAZDJV010000060.1:0-3191 GCA_043803585.1 Microcaldota archaeon
TTACGGGGAAAAATTTGATTTTAATGAGTTTAAATCAAGAATAATTGATAGCGAAAAAACCTGGAATTCCGATCTTAAGGGCCTTCTGCCCAATGTGCCCCCATTTAATGAAGTTTCAGAGCTCATATTTTTAAAAACAAAAAACAGGCGGGAACATGGATTACAAACGACCTAAATGGGCGGTAAACGGGATGTGGAGAACGTCAGGACTGCTCGAAGACATCTGCAAGCACGGAATAGGCCACCCAAACAAAGATTTTCTTGAAAAAAATCCGCAGCTCAAAAAATACAGGTTTGACGTTCACGGCTGCGACGGCTGCTGCGAAGGAAAGAAACTTTAGTTATAACCAAATCATGCCGCAAAATAAATTTTGGCACAAAAAGTGGTAATGCACCAAGCATAGTCTCGGCCTCGGCATGACTTTCTTCGCTGACGGGAAGATCGAGCCGTTCTGGTGACTGAGTGCCCCCGCGCCATCATCAAGGCAAGAATTAATTCTCAGCACAAGTCCAACAGATAGGATTTTAAACAAGTAAAACCAAATCTATTTGTCCGAGTCTTTTAGGAATCGTATGTTGGGTGCGTAACCTGAAAGGCGCCGAAGACGACCCATAAGCAATTATGGGTTATTTTTCACTTATTTTTCGCCTATTTTTTATAGCTCATAAACTCTGAAAATTTTCCGGTACTTCTTCTGGTCAAAGTTGTAAAGGCCGAGCGCGAGATCAGCCAATTGGACTGCCCCCGAATCCCTGTAATCGGCCGTTTTCGCCTCCAATTCAAGATTTCTTTCGATGCCGTCGATAAATCTCGGCACGATTGTTTTCACCGCGCCGCCCCTTTCAAAAAGGCCGACCGGCCTGCCGGTAAGCCTGAATCCAAGCTGCTTAAAAAGTTTTCTTAAGAACACTTTCGTGCTGTTTTCAATCCCCTTGACATTGTAATCATCATCGCACTCTATCAGCGCGCTTCCGTACCTTCTGCGCAGGCTTCTCTCAAGCATGTACGCTATTTCAGACGGAACTGCGTCCAAGTAATACTCTTTTTTGCCCGTAAAATCCGGTCTTTTGTGCTTTATTATCCAAAAACTCACATTTGAATCTGCGAGAAGAGGGCAAAAAGAAGAATCAAAAAATTTCCTCTCCTTCAAGCTCATTTTTCTCCAGTGAATGTTCTTTATTCCCCGCTTCAGAGCTATTTTTGAAATTTCAGAATAAAGTTTTGCAACATTCACCTTTAATCCGACTGCAATTCCCGTGAAGGTTTTGTCAAACGAGCTGTCAATCCCTATTATCATGGGTGTTTTCTGCGCCCGCCGATTAAAAAGAATTTCCGACTGAAGTTCCTGATTTCCAGTTTTAACCGGTTAAAACCGGCATCAGTCTGAGAAGTTTTATATTGCGCCGGATTCACAGTTGGCTCATGAAGCTGTACCTTGACACGTGCGTATGGATTGATTTCCTGGATGAAGAAAGAGAGGGCCATAGGAAGGCGGTTAAACTGTTCGGATTGGTTCAAAAAGAAAACAGCGAGGTTTTGATTTCCAAAATACACGATTATGAGATGGCGAAAGCCGGATATCGCCGATTATTTAAGAAGATTAAAGAGGAAATGAAACAGGGCGGTTTTTGCAAAGAAACCGGAATAAATGAGGAAGACAAGGATTCGGCGATAAAGCTGGATTCATCGCTGAAATGCGGGGTTGCCGACTGCCTGCACGTTTTGACGGCCGCAAGAGGGGGGGCCATCCTGGTGAGCAGCGATTTTCACTGGCAGGAGATAGCCGATGCCTTGGGGAAACAGTGCTTTAATTACGGATTATTCTTCAAGTATTTCTAAAAGAAACTGTTAAATACATGTAATTCCATTGAATTACAAGGTGATGAGATGCAGGATGTCCAGACGAGTTTCAGGATGCCGAGCAGGCTGGAGTCGGAAGTCGAGAAGCTGGTTGACAGGGGGTATTACAAGTCAAAAACAGAGCTTTACATAAGCGGCATAAGAAGAGAAGTTACAGAAGCGAAACAAATGAGCTCTTCAGTCAGGGAAGTGCGAAAGATCCGCGCAGAGATATGGGAGGACTGCCTTAAAAGAGCGGGCGGAGACAAAAAAAAGGCGGTAAACTTGATGATTGAAGACGCCGAGAAAATTGACGGCCGCAATCCCGATTTCTGAAAATAAGCTGGGGCCGAGCAGAAAATATTTTCTAAAACTCTGAACAGCGCCTCACACCACGTACGCCGCAAAATTGATTATCAGCAGCGCGGTGATGAAAATCGAGCAGGCGAGCACTGTCTTCTTTCCGGCGTTCTTGACGCGCAGGCCGAGCCTCCTGAAGAAGTCGTCGGCAATGTCCTGCAGCACCCTGGCGCCGTCGAAAATCAGGAACGGCATGAAGTTGAACATTCCCACAAGGAAGTTCAGCAGGTACGTCCACCTTATCGCGTCTGTTCCGTAATACGCGGCCCAGAACGTTCCGCTGTCAGTGTTGTAGGGGTAGATTTCCGCGCCCAGGGACATGCCTATTTGGCCAGTGGAATTTGCAACCACTGTCATCGGGCCTTTTTCAACTGTTTCAAAATAGAAATATCTGCCGTTTGTTTCATAGCTGATCACGCCCATTCCCACCGCCATTCCGGCGAGCTGTGATGGCGAGCCGACATCAACTTCAGCCACTTTCTGGTAGCTGTGGTCTGTCAGGTAGGGGTTTGTGTAAGCCGAGACGCCGATGAGGGCGATCAGGAATATGAACGCTGTTGCGAAATTCGCCATTGAGCCTGCGGTGTAAACGCGCATCCTCTTCTGGGCCGTGGTTTTCTCAAGCTGCTTTTCGTCAGGTTCGGCAAACGCGCCTATCGGGAAAACGCCGATTGTTATCAACCCGAGAGCCTTCAGCCTCAGTTTTTCGTACAGCGCCACTATGCCGTGGGAAAATTCGTGGACAATGATGAGGATGACGAAGCTTATGATTGCCACGAGCGGGATTTTAATGGGCGCGCCAGGAATGTCAACGCCTGGAATCACAGGCTGAAGAAGCGGGGTCGCATTTACCCCCGACATAATGTCAAGAATGACTTTGGCTGCCCCGTATCCCAATTGGGCAAGCATGAAAAATCCGTATCCCCCGACAAACAGCGAGATGAAGAAAAGGAAAAAAGTTTTTCCGCCTATTGCGGGCATCATGGGCATG
>JAZDJV010000061.1:0-6939 GCA_043803585.1 Microcaldota archaeon
GCCGATAAGCTTCCTGTTGGAGAAGATTTTCCGCTGAATAGTAAGGACCCTTATGGAATTTCGAAGATACTGGCAGAACAAATATGCGATTTGTACGCAAATAATTTTAACGCCTCTGTGACAATACTTCGGCAGACCAATATATACGGGCCAGGACAACCTGAAAAGTGGCTTATCCCAAAAATAATAAAAAATCCAACCAAAGGCAATTTAATTTTGGGTGACGTTGATGTAAAAAATGATTATCTATACATAGATGACTTGATTGATCTGTATACTCTTGCTATGAAAGGCGAGGAAACCGGAATTTTCAATGCCGGCACAGGAAAGAGTTCAAGCGCTCGTGATATAATCAATTTAGTCTCAAAAATAAAAAATAAGGAGATTAAATTTGAGATTAATAAGGAATTGATCAGAAAAAGGGAAAATGATGAGATGAAAGTAGACTATTCGAAAGCAAAGAAATTCTTTGGATGGAGCCCCAAAACAACGCTTGAGCGGGGACTTAAGAAAATGATTGAAATGTAACAGATGAAAGGTATGTCTTGCAAAACAGCGTACAATAATTTTCTGGCAGAATATTCATATTACCACAAAGAGCCTATTTCTAAAGCGCACGCCATGCTTTTTTCTGCTGAATCAACGAATTTCTGCAATCTGCGTTGTGTGATGTGCTCGTACAACACGATGTCAAGAAAAAAAGAGCACATGTTGATGGACATTTTCAAAAGAGTTATCGATCAGTGCAAGGAGCACACCAGATTTTTGACGCTCAACAATATGGGCGAGCCTCTGCTTAATCCAAATCTTTCAGAGATGATAAAATACGCCAAATCAAAGGGCGTGAAAGTCGGATTTTCAAGCAATGCCGTTGTTCTTGATGAGAAAAACGCGAAAATGCTCATTGAAGCCGGGCTTGACACCCTGCTGATTTCATTTGACGGGCTTGACGCTAAGACCTACGAAAGCATCCGCGTGGGCGGAAAATTTGAGGAAGTCAAAAAGAATGTCATTAATTTCCTTAAACTTCGCAGGGAGATGAATTCAAAAAACCCCCACACGATAGTGCAGATGATTAAAATGAAAAAGACAGAGGGCGGCGAGGAAGAATACAAAAAGTTCTGGGAAGACGCCGGCGCTGACATCGTTCTGATAAAACCTTTCGGCACCTGGGGCGGGCAGGTCAAAGGCGTTGAAACGCTCGCAAAGGACGAGCAGAAACTGTTCGACCCCAACAGAAACCGGAAGCCTTGCCAGTGGCTGTGGAGGAACATGCTCGTTCTGAACAACGGGGATGTCACGGTCTGCTGCCAGGATTACAACGGCAAGTATGTTGTCGGAAACATGATGAAAAATACGCTTGACGAAATATGGAACGGACCGAAGATGCAAACGATCAGAAAACAGCATATATCAGGCCAGTTTAACAACGGACTTTGCGACAACTGCCGAGACTGGCTCGGGAACGGATTCAATAAAACATACCCTTTCAATATCACATTTTTGAAGCGCGTTAAAAGATACGCAAGCGGGTCGGACGCAAGTTTATATCAGATATGATTTTACTTCGATGATGGGTATGAATGCTTTTTTTCTTGATGTTGATGGTGTAATCACTAACAAATTAGCTGAAGTAGATGAGAGAGTTGTCAAAAAAATAACTAATCTTGCTGATTCCGGCAATCTTATCTTTTTGATAACCGGTCGTTCTTTCAAATGGTTTGAAACTAACATCATTTCTGAACTTAGCAGAATCTCTCAAAATGCAAAAAACATCAAATTTATAGGCGAATATGGTGCTGTTTTCGGCGAATATTCTAAAGGTAAGTGGGAACTAACTGTTGACAAAAAGATGGCTGTTCCTAGATTAATTTCAGAAGAAGTTAAGGATAGTATAAAGAATATGCCCGGAATTTTCTTTGACAGCACAAAGCTTACTATGGTTTCCGTTGAATTGAAACATGACATTGCGAAATTAGACATTAATGCCACAGTCGGGGGTCTTGACGAAGCGCAACGCACCATGGCAAATATAGCAAAGAGAAATGGATTGAAATGCGTCAGAACGACATTTGCTGTCGATATCGTCAGCCAAGATGTCGGCAAAGAATACGCGACAAATATCGCCGTTAAAAAGTTCGACGTAAAACCAGAACTTGCTGTCGGCGTTGGGGACAGTCCTGAAGACTTCGGAATAAAAGAGGCGATAAAAAAAGAATGTGCAAACTGGAAGTTTTATTACGTTGGTGAAAAAGAAATTGACGACAATGAAATAATTATTACAGATAAAAAGTATAGTGACGGCGCCCTAAGCACGCTCAGCGCTTTTTAGTTTTTTTCTCTTTTCTCGAGCTCCTCAAGGTACAGCTCAAGAAGAGGGGGCATTGCGACCTGAACCCCCTCCTTCTCTTTATCTTTTATGAATTTTCCTATAGATTTTGAACTCCTCGGAACAAAGAATGCCTTTTTGCTTTCCCAAAGATCTTTTGCATTTTTCATTTTCTTTTGCACTTCTCTTTTTGATAAATTGATTCTTGCAACATAAAAAAATCCTAGTTGAATCCTTCTTTTATCATAAAAAGTTGTCAGGGCAGCTGGTGTTTCTTCATCTGTTAATGTTCTCATTCCATCTCCTACAAAGGATACGTCTTTTTTGCATACTCCTATTTCTTCTTTAATTTCCTTAAGGGCACTTTTATACGGTTCTATTCCTGATTCTATGTATCCTGCAACATAATGGATCGTGTTTGGATATGACAAAACTTTTTTACTTCTTTGTACAAACAACACATACTTATCATTTGTTTCTGTCAAAACACTAACACCAACTGCATGCGGAATTTCCATCACCTTTTTTAAATTCATTCTGGCTTCTGCAAAATATTTGTCTCCTTCTTGCCTTAGTTTTTTAATTACTTCGTATGCAGCAATATAATCTAAAAAATTTCCCCCACGATCCAAAAAAATAGCAGAATTCTTAGAATATATGCATCTGACTATCCGGGGGCACTGCTTGGGTTCTATTTTTCCTTCTTTTTTAAGTTCGCTTTTCTTTTTGTAAAAATACTTTTCTATTTTTGAATTTATCTTCTTATTGTACCGCCCAACAATTGCTCCTTTCTTACCATTTATGCCTATGATATGGGGTGTGACCCACCTGCCCTTTGTTATGATATAAGAAACTTTTTTATCTGCTTGTTTTCCCGCCATAGATTTATTATACGGCTATTGGTATAAATAAACCATGATAGTCGGAGCAGGCGCCGTGGGCTGCTATCTTGGCAGCAAAATGGGCAGCATGGAAATATGGGAAGCGAACAAAGAGATTACTGAGAAGGCCTGCACAGCGCTGTTCAGCAGGAACATCAGGAAGCTTGACATTGACCTCTCTGGCTGCGTTTTGAACCAGGTCAAGGGCGCGAAATTCTTCAGCAAAAATGAAAACTTTATTGTGGAGAAGCCCGAAACGCAGGCTTATGTCGTTGACAGGCTCGCGTTCCAGAAAAGGCTTTATCAGAATGCTGTTGACGCCGGATGCACAATAAAATTCGGAAAAAGATGGAGAGGCGAGGACTATCACGACGAAATAATTGGGGCAGACGGGGCAAATTCGGCAGTTGCCGACGATCTGGCGATAAAGCACAAATTCATGCTTGCATACCAGGAGGACGTTGAATTCGAAGAAAAGATAAGCAGCGATTTTGTCGAGCTCCATTTCGGCGACTTTGCGCCCGGATTTTTCGGGTGGATGGTTCCGACTTCTGACCGCACGGGGCGCGTGGGCCTGGCCTGCGCACACGGAAACGCGGCTGAGAATTACAAAACATTTTCAAAGAAATTCAAGATAAAAAAGACGCTGAAAACGCAGGGCGGCGTGATTCCTGTTTTCGACCCGCTGAAAAAGACGGTGATGGGCAAGTACGCGCTTGTCGGCGACGCCGCTGCCCAGATAAAAAACACAAGCGGCGGAGGGATTCTGATGGGCTGTTTGTGCGCCGAGGAGCTGAGGCGGGCTTTGAACAACGGCGACATTCAGAAATACGAAAAATACTGGAGAGGCAAGTACGAAAAGATGCTTAAGGACCACGACAGCCTGAGAAAATTTCTGAACAGGTGCAACTATGACAAGCTGTTCAGGCTGATAAAAGACAAAGAGATTGACAAGCTGATTGAGATGCACGGCGACATGGAGGACACGAGCGCCCTGAAAAAGCAGGTGTTCCGCAGGCCGTCCCTGTGGCTACTCGGGCTGCGCGTGATGTTTTAATCCTTTTCCTGTTAAATCGTGTTTTGCTTCTGTTAACTGTTAAATGTCTCTGCGTAATCTGTTAACATAATGTTAAGCAAAACACTCAAAGAAAAAGCATTAATGGAAAACGATTTTTTATTTTTCAGCGCCGAGCATTGCATCTAAACTTTTTCTTTTGCAATCAAATCAAGCGCGCCAGCCAGCGCTTTCTGCTCTGCCTCAATCATGCGCTTGTGGAACGACATCACTGTGTCGTTTTCAAGAATCTTAACGGGCTCCTGAACAAGGATTCTGCCTGTGTCAACGCCTTCGTCAACAAAATGCACTGTGCAGCCTGTCAGTTTTGAACCCCTATTCAGAACTTCTTCGTACACTTTTCTGATTTTTCCAGGATAAAGCGGGAGCAGGGAAGGATGGACGCTGATGATGCGGTTTCTGAACTTGTCAATCAGATCCTGCTTCACGAGGTAACAGTAATTCGCCAGCACAATCCATTCTGCGCTGTTTTTCTCCAGAAAAGAAATCATCTTTTTTTCTATTTCAGGCGAATGCTTCTGCGAATTCAGCTGAAAAACAGGCGCATCTGCTTTGATTTCAATGCCGTTGCTCACAATGCAGCAGAGCTGCGCCTGCTTCGCGTTTTTTCTCAAATAATCAATGTAATCTTCGTTATTTGAAATAAAAAGAGCGTATCTCATTTCAAAGCACCTGATCCGAATTCAATTGTTCATGCAACACAGCTCAAAGCGTCAGATTAGGGTACAGCGGGAACTGCCTGCATAGCTCAAGAACGTCCTGCTTCACTTTTTCCCTTACAGAGCCGTCGTTCGGACTGCTGAGCACCCTGCATATCATCTCCCCTATCATCTTCATTTCGCTTTCTTTCATGCCCCTTGTGGTGAGCGCCGGCGTGCCTATTCTCACGCCGCTCGGATCTACCGGCTTTCTGGTGTCATAAGGTATCATGTTTTTGTTCACCGTGATTCCCGCCTGCTCAAGCAGGTCCTGGGCCTGCTTTCCTGACACGCCTTTCGGAGTGACATCAGCAAGCATCACGTGGTTGTCTGTTCCGCCTGTCACGAGATTGAGCCCGTTTTCCATGAGCGAGCTGGCGAGGGCTTTGGCGTTTTTTATGATTTGCTTTGCGTATTCTGTAAATTCAGGCTGCATCGCCTCTTTGAAGCATACTGCTTTTGCCGCAATAATATGCTCAAGCGGCCCGCCCTGCAGGCCCGGGAAAACAGCCTTGTCAACTGCTTTTGCGTGCTTTTCTTTGCACAAAATCAGCCCGCTGCGCGGGCCGCGAAGGGTTTTGTGCGTGGTTGTCGTGACAATGTCGCAGTAAGGAACAGGAGAAGGATGCTGTTTTGCAGCCACCAGGCCCGCGATGTGCGCGATGTCTGCCATTGCATACGCCCCTATTTCGTCTGCAATCTCCCTGAACTGCTTAAAATCAATAATGCGCGGATAAACAGTGTATCCTGAAAGTATAAGTTTTGGCTTGTGCTCAAGCGCCAGTTTTCTGACCTGGTCGTAATCAATCAGGCCTGTTTCCCTGTCAACAGAATACTGCATGGCCTTGTAAAGTTTGCCCGAGAAATTGACAGCATGGCCGTGGGTCAGATGGCCGCCCTGGTCAAGCGACATGCCCATAAAAGTGTCGCCAGGCTGCAATAAAGCGTAATACGCCGCCATATTTGCGGGCGAGCCCGCGTTCGGCTGGACATTGGCGTGCTCTGCCATGAACAGCTTCTTGGCGCGCTCAATTGCGATTGTTTCAATCTTGTCAATGAACTCCATTCCGCCGTAATATCTTTTGCCTGGGTAGCCCTCTGCGTATTTGTTCGTGGCAATGGAGCCTGCAGCCTCAAGCACAGCCTCGCTCACAAAATTCTCAGACGCTATCAGCTCAAGGCCGTTCTGCTGCCTTCCCAATTCGCCGAGCAGGGCGTCCGCGATTTCAGGGTCAAAAGCGCGCAGATGTTTATAATCCATTTTTTTCACCAAGAAGTTTTTCCAAAGTCGGCGCCCTTCCACAGGACTTTCCGCCTTCTGTGCAGTAGCCCATTGAAACGCACGCAGGGCCCGCGTTTTTGAATATCGTGGGCGCAGCTTCTTTGCACAAAATAAGCATTTTGTCTGCCATCCCCCTGATTTCCCACTGCGCGTTTGTGCAGCATCTGAGCCTGAAGAAATGGAGCAGCTCGCGCGCGTTCATTGTCATTGTTATTTTCGTCTGGCTGCCGATGGGCAGGACAAAGCGCGCGTCCTCAGCCTTGATTCCAGATGCGGTCAGCTCCTTGTAAAGAGAGGCGCAGGCTTTCATATGATCTTCAAATTTCTTTTTCTTTCCGCTATCAGATGATATTGACGGCGGAACAATATATTCTGGATTTTCAAAGCTGACGTATCTCATACTTTGCTATGAATAAGACGCCAGCCTGTGCCTCACAAGTTGGTGAGTCAATGCTCTTGAGATTCCGCTGACTGAAAACGTGAAAGAGCCGTGCTCAATCACAGACAGGTGGCCGAAACCGACTATTTTTTCAATAGACTCTCTGGCTTTTGCGTCATCGGTATTTTCAAGAATTTCATAGGCCGCTTTCTCCGAATAGCAGCCTTTTGCGGCTGCTGAGCACACTTTTTCCAAATCTTTAGTATAAGAAATAAGTTTTACTTCCATTCCACTG
>JAZDJV010000062.1:0-10174 GCA_043803585.1 Microcaldota archaeon
CAAATTGAGAAAAAAACTGGAAAAAACTGAAAACCCAAGAAGATTTGAGGAGGCCCTACTTCGATTTTTTGCGCCCTACGGAGTAATTTCAAAAAATGCGGGGGTGGGGGGATTTGAAAATATGGAAGAGATTACCAAAAAATATAATAAGGTACTACCAGAAATGAACCTTCTTGCTCCCCACCTCAAAGGTTACTTTTCAAACATTAAAAACGAAAGCGTGTTAGACTTCTTAGAAAGTAGAAAGGTGCTAAAATAAAGTTAGAAACTTATTTACTCGTTCTTGAGCTCAATCTCGATGTGGACCTGGTCTGGGATCTGGACCCTCATGACCTGCCTCAGGGTGCGCTCGTCCGCCGCTATGTTTATGAGCCTCTTGTGGATGCGCATCTGCCACTTCTCCCACGTTTTGGAGCCGTCTCCGCACGGGGTTTTAAGCGTTGGCACTGTCAATCTCTTTGTCGGAAGGGGTATTGGTCCGGAAACTTTAGCACCCGTGTGCTTCGCGATATCCTTTATTTCCGAACATACGTCTTCCAATTTTTTGTAATCAGGGCTCGTCAATTTGACGCTTGCTGTCTGTGTCATTTTTATTTTTCACCAAAATATTAAATGGTTATCAGGATAATGGTTTGAAAGAAAAGCCGCCAAAAGGCGGCTTTTCAAGGTTTTTGATCGCTGTTAGACGGTCGTTTGATGCGATTTTTGTTCTTATGCTCTCTTTTTCACTTCAGTGACGATTCCGGCCGCAACTGTTTGGCCCATGTCTCTGATTGCGAACCTTCCGAGCGGCGAAAAGTCCTTTGCTGTTTCGATGACCATCGGCCTGCTCGGCTTGAATGTCACAAATGCGACGTCCCCCGTCTTTATGAAGTCAGGGTTCTCAGCCACAACCTGCCCTGTCTTCGGGTCGATTTTCTTGTTAATCGCGGTTATGCTGCATGCGACCTGCGCCGTGTGCGCGTGGATGACCGGCTGGTATCCGACTGTTATCGCCGTCGGGTGGTTCAGCACGACTATCTGCGCCTGGAACTCCTCTGCGACTGTAGGCGGGTTGTCAGCGCTTCCGATGACGTCTCCCCTCTTTATGTCCTTCTTGTCAACGCCCTTGATGTTGAATCCGACGTTGTCGCCAGGCTCGGCTGAAGGCATTTTCTGGTGGTGCATCTCAATGTCCTTGACTTCTCCGACAGCGCCTGAAGGCATTATCACAACCTTCTGGCCGACTTTCAGAATTCCCGTCTCGATTCTTCCGACAGGGACCATTCCGACGCCCGTGATGTTGTAAACATCCTGCACAGGCAGCCTCAGCGGTTTGTTCGTCTGCTTCTCAGGAATCTTGAAGTCGTCAAATGACTCGACAAGAGATTTTCCCTTGTACCAGGGCATGTTGGCTGACTTTTTTACGATGTTGTCGCCCATGTAACCTGAAACAGGGAGCATAGGAATTGCGTCCAGCTTGTAGCCGATTGTTTTCAGAAGCCCTTCCATCTCCTTCTTCACTTCGTTGAATCTCTTTTCGTCGTAGTTGACTGTGTCCATCTTGTTGATTGCGATTATCATCTGCGCGACGCCGAGCGTTCTGGCAAGGAATGCGTGTTCCCTTGTCTGCGGCTGCGGCCCTTCCTTTGCGGAAACGACCAGCACAGCTGCGTCAGCCTGAGACGTTCCTGTAATCATGTTTTTGACAAAGTCTCTGTGCCCGGGAGCGTCAATTATTGTGAAGTAATACTTGTTAGTGTGAAAGTCCTTGTGCATTACGTCAATCGTTACTCCTCTTTCTCTCTCTTCTTTTAACCTGTCCATGGCGAAAGCGAACTCGAAAGTCGCCTTTCCTACCTTGGCTGCCTCTTCCTTCAATTTTCTGAGCTCAGCATCGCTCAGCGCCCCTGTGTCATACAGGGTTCTTCCTACCATTGTTGACTTGCCGTGGTCTACGTGCCCTATGAACACGAGATTCAGGTGCGGTTTTGCGCTTGCCATTATTTTACCTCCGTTAATATGATGCGGTTAATGCAGGATTACCCGAGCAGCTCGTTTGCCGTCGGAATCTCTTCTTTCAGTCCTTTTCTCTTTCTTATCCTTTTTATTACTTCTGTCTGCAGGGTTTTCGGCAGTCTTTCGTATCCCAGGTACTCTGTTGTCCAAAGAGCCCTTCCCTGCGTCGCCGAGCGTATGCCTGCGGCGAATCCGAACATCTCTGAAACAGGAACTTTTGACACGATTGTAAGCAGGTCTTCGTCCTGGTTCATTTCAAGAATCTGGCCCCTTCTCCCCTGCACGTCGTTTGTGACTGCGCCCATATATTCCTGGGGCACGTTTATAAATAGCTTTTGTTTCGGCTCCATGAGCGCGTAATCAGTCAGAAGCATGCCCGCGAGTATCGCTCTTTTTACGGCAGGTATGACCTGCGCAGGCCCCCTGTGAACCGCGTCTTCGTGCAGCGAAATATCAGTGAGCTTGACCATCAGCTTTGTGGTTTTCTCCCTGGCCAGCGGGCCGTCATTGATAGCTTCTTCAAATGCCTGAAGCACAAGCTCCTTCACCTCGTTCAGATACTGGACGCCCTTTGTGACGTCAACGAACATGTTTCCGTTCACAATCTCCCACACTTTTTTCGACTCTTCCTTGTCCATGCCCACTGTCCTGAGCTTCTCTGACATGACCCTCATTTCCTTGACTTTTCCTTCGGGTATCACGCCCTCTTTTATCCCGGCGTACATTTCGTCAGACATGGGCTCAATTGTGAACCTGAATTTGTTGTGCTTGTTCGGCGATTTGCCCTCAACTTCAGGGCTCTTGCTGAACACTGTTTCCCTGTAAACGACAATAGGCTGGGACGTTTCGATTTCAACGCCCTTGTCCTTTCTGATAACGTGCTCGAGAATTTCAAGGTGGAGCTCGCCCATTCCGCTGATAAGGTGCTCTCCCGTCTCCTTGTTTATCTGAATAGAAACTGTCGGGTCCTCTTTCGCAACCTGCCTCAGGGCTTCAATCAGTTTCGGCAGGTCTTTCGGGTTCTTCGCCTCAATTGATTTTGTGACAACAGGCTCTGAGTAGTGCTTTATTGACTCAAACGGCTCAATCTTCTCTTCGCAGGCTGTTTCGCCGGCAAAAGCGTCCCTCATTCCTGAAATTGCGGCGATGTTTCCGGCCGGAATGTCGTCCAGCTGGACTCTCCCGTCGCTCATGCGCAGCGAGACCTGCTGTATCACGGTTTCTCTTGCCGAATTTATCATCCAGACTTTGGTGCCCTTTCTTATTGTGCCCGAGTAAATTCTCGCGGTCGCGATTTCGCCTGCGTGCGGGTCTGTGTTTATTGACGTGATCATGATAGCGGTTTTTCCGCCCTTGTCGCACATTGTCATGTTCTTTCCGATGTCGCTTTCAATGTCGCCGTGCCAGATGTGCGGAATCCTGTATTTCTGCGCGTCAATCGGGTTCGGCAGGTGCTTCACGACCATGTCAAGTATGACTTTGTACCCCTGTATTCTGTCAGCCAGCTCCTTCTCCTTCTGGTTTTTGCAGTAATCATAAATGTCCTTGAAGCTCACGCCCGTCTTCTTCATTATCGGAATGGAAATCGCCCAGTTGTGGTACGCCGAGCCGAACGCGACAGAGCCGTCATTGACGTTGACCTGCCATTTCTCCTTGAGGTCGCCTATTGCGTATTTTTCAATCATCTTGTTGACTTTTGCGATTATTTTTATCAGCCTCTGCTGAAGCTCCTCAGGCCCGACCTGCAGCTCGTTTATCAGCCTGTCGACCTTGTTGATGTACAGCACAGGCTTGACTTTTTCTTTCAATGCCTGCCTCAGCACTGTTTCTGTCTGCGGCATGACGCCTTCGACAGCGCACGCAACAACGATCGCGCCGTCAACAGCCCTCATGGCTCTTGTGACGCCTCCGCCGAAGTCAACGTGGCCCGGAGTGTCAATCAGATTGACAAGGTAATGGCTCTTTTCATTCTTGTCATTTTCGTAATCATAAACCATCGAAATGTTTGCGGCAAAAATCGTGATTCCTCTCTCCTGCTCAAGCTCGTATGAGTCCATTTCGCAGGCCTTTCCGGCGAGCTCCTTGCTCATCAGCCCGGCGCCGTAAATCAGGTTGTCGGAGAGCGTCGTCTTTCCGTGGTCGATGTGGGCCACTATTCCGATGTTCCTTATCTGCACCGGGTTGAACATCAGTTCGTGAACTTTTTCAGCCATCTGTTCTCTTCGGCCCATAATCAAAAACCTTCATTATAAGCGTTATCTTGAGCCCCTTGCGACTCTTTCTACTTCAATCTTCCTTGCGACAGCGTGCGACTGGGGGTCGCCCGATGAAGCCATAACGAGCTCCTCTGCAAGCGCAAACTCGGCGCTTTTCTTGTTGTCAAAAGACCTTATTGCGACAGCCCTTCCGATGTTCCTCAGGGCAAAATCAATTCTTCTCTGCGGAGAAACGTCAACAGCAATGGGGCAGATCATTCCGCCGTACCTGATTCTTGTGACTTCCTCTCTGGGAGCGGCGTTTTCAATTGCGGTGATAAAAACCTGCACAGGGTTCTTTTTCGTCTTCTTTTCGACGAGGTCAAACGCTTTTCTGGCGACCACGGTCATCTTGCTCTTTTTTCCACATCCGCCCCTGTCTCTTATCACTTTCCCGCCGATTTTCTTGCCTGTCCCGCCCCTCATCAGCGAGTTTATCAGCCTTTCAACTATGTGAAGCCTTGTCTTCCCAAATCTCTTTTTCACATACCGGCCTCTTTCGTTGAGAGTCACCCTCGCTTCAAGGTTGATGTATTTTCCAAGGCCCGGGTCGTTGACCACGGCCTTTGACTCCCATTTTCCGAAGATAAGATAGTTAGCAGTCATGTTTTCACCAATTGCGATTTTAAGTTACTTACCTCTTAGGCTTCTCCTTCTTCCCCTTCCTGAGCTCGCTCAGGCTCACTCCGTTCACTTTCACAACCTTGAATTTGACGCCCCACATTGAGCCGACTGCGCCGGACTGCGATCCGCCGAGCCCCTCGATTGTGACTTCGTCGTGCTCGTCAATGAAGCTTATTGCGTTTGTCCTCGGCACGTGGGCTGTGACCATCTTTCCGTTCTTGATCAGCTGCACACGGACGCACTTTATCAGGCCCGAGTGGGGCTGTTTTTGCGTGACTATTTTCTTCGCGACCACTATGCCTTTTGCCTGGGGCGCGCCCTCCATCGGGTCGTCCCTTTTTCCGGCTTTCTTTCTCTGATGCTTCATATGATAAACGTCTTTCCACCTGTGATTTCTTCTGTCTGTGTCAAGCTTTCTTGCTGCGTATTCGCCCGGCATGTGCTGTTCCCTCATTTCCTAGTTTATTCATACTATAGTGATATTGTCTATAGAGAAGTGGCGGCAGACAATGTCCTTCACGTTCTTTATCTTTTTCCCCTCTCCGCCTATAGCTCGTTTCTTTAATTTTGAGTCAATATATACTTTTGCATTCTTGTCCTCTATCTCGACTTTCTCGATTTTCAGCGGGTAGAACAGGTTTTTTATGAACTGCGCTACGTCGTCTGAGTATTCATAAACGTGTATCTCTTTTTTAAACTCTTCCTTCAGCTTTTTTATTTTGATTCCGCCCTTTCCGATTGCAGCCCCGATGTCGCCCTTTTTCACTATGAACGTAATCTCGTCGTCTTTCGTGAAGCAGTCCCTGACCGAACAGCCGGCCCGTTTCTCAAAAAGATTGATGGTTTCAATGTCAGAACCAGAAAGCTTAACCATTTTGTTCCCCTGTCAGTTCCTTTACCTTCACGTCGCCGCAGTCTGTGACGGCGATTCCCGAGACGACGAACGGCTTTCCGCAGATTTCGCCTAACTCGAGCGAAGTGCCCCTGAATTCGACAATGGGAGTGCCGGATATTTCGGCGTAGTGCATTATGTCCTCCCTGCTTGTCTTCGGGCAGTTTTCAGAAATTATCACGACTTTCGCCTTTCCGTTCTTCACCAGATTGGCTGTTTTGTTCATTCCAATTTCTATTTTTCCTGTTTTGAGCACTCTCTTAAGCCCTGTTATTATGTCCATGATTTACCCCTTCTTTTTCGATTTTTTCTCCCTTTTGATTATCAGCTCAACCGAGCCGGTTCCTATCGGAACAGGCTGGCCGATTATGATGTTCTCGGCGATTCCTGTCAGCGGGTCTTCGTACCCCTTTATCGCCGCGTCAAGCAGGTGCCTGACCGTCTCTTCGAAAGCCGCCCTTGCGAACACCGAATTCTTCTGTCCGGAAATTCCCTGCCTTCCGACCGCCTTCACCCTGCCGTTGAAGCACATCATGTCGGCGACGAGCATCAGATGCCTTATGTCGACGTCAATTCTCTCGCCGTCAAGAACTTTCATGGCCTCTTTCAGTATGACGTTTCTTGCGGCCTCAATGCCGAGCACTTCCTCGACTTCTTTTATGTTGTTGCTTGTTGTTCTTGCGCAGTCTATTTCAGGGGCAAGCAGGACTTCGGCGAGGTTTGTGCCTTCTGTCTGTATCATCAGCTCCTTGTCCTTCGGAATCACGGCAGCTTTCTTTATGCCGGCTATTCCAAGGATGTGCGTGGCCCTTATTTTCTCGACAGCCCTTCTTGTGTTTTTCAGGCTGGATTTTTTCATGTCAAATATAATCGTGCCGTCTTTCACGTAGGACGGCTTTATTTTTGTCTCTTTCTCGTACCTGTCCGCGACTTCCTTTATGTCGAATTTGCTGTGGACTTTTTTCATGTCGAATCTGACGGCGATTTTTTTGTCAGTGAAATTCTCCTCTATCGAGGCGAGCCTGTCAGTCGTGACCTCTTCAAGCGAGCTCGCGATTTTCGCGACCTCTTCGGCTGATTTGCTCCCCTTAAGGTAAATCCACATGACAGGCATTTTGGGTATTTTTCTAACGTCAACTATTTCGATGAATCTGGGAAGGCCCTGCGGCGTTGCGAGCTCTGCCACGCCCGCAAAGTGAAACGTTCTCATCGTCATCTGTGTGCCCGGCTCTCCGATTGACTGGGCCGCGATTATTCCGACAGATTCGCCGGACTCAATCCTGACTTTTTCGTATTCTTTTTCGACTCTCCCCAGATACTTCTTCAGCTTTGCGCCTGTCATTTTTTTGCATTTTTCTGAAATCCTGTCAAGTATGTGCCCCGGCAGCCGGCCCTCAAATTCTTTGATGACTTCTGAAGTTTCAGCCATTGCGATTCCTCTTTTTTAATTATTCATCTTTGATGTCCTCGTCGGCAGTGAACAGCTTTCCGGCCTCTATTCTCTGCGGATTCACTCCGTCTTCGCCGTACTCAAACTGAACAATGCTTCCTGACGAGTCCCTGACTGTTCCGTCTTCTTTTGAATAAATATCAAGCAGAGCGTTGATTATTCTCCTCTGCATGTAGCCCGAGCGGGCTGTGTTGATGCCCTTGTCGACAAGGGAGTCACGGCCGCTCATTGAGTGGAAGAAATATTCCTCGGGACGCAGGCCTTCGACAAGGCAGCTTCTTATGAATCCGCGGGCCTTTGCCGAAATGTCGCCCTCTTTGAAGTGGGGCAGGGCCTTGTTTCTGTATCCCCTTGCGATTCTTTTTCCTCTCAGCGAGGTCTGTCCGATGCAGGCTGTCATCTGTATCAGGTTGAGTATGTTCCCCTTTGCGCCCACCCTGCTCATAAGCACGGCGTGGTTTTCGGGGCCGAGGTCTTTTTCGACGATTCTTCCGCAGTGGTTTCTTGCCTTTGCAAGCTCGCCCATTATTTTGTCTTCAAGAGTTTCTTCAATTGTTTTTCCCGGCACTCTTTCGAGCTTTCCGGCCCTGTAATTTTCTATGAGGCTGTCGACGTCCCTTTCGACTTTTGACAGCACAGTTGCGCATTCCTTCTGCGCGCTTTCTGAAATATAATAGTCCGCGAATCCGACAGAGTAGCCGCGCGCCATTATCGCCGCAAGGCCCATTCTCGTGCTCCTGTCAATGAAATCCCTCACAACCTCGGGGCCGTTCTCCCTTGCGATTTTTCCGACAAGCTCCCCTGTTATGGCCATCTTTTCCATTGCGCCGGAGATTATCTCCCCGTCCTTGATTTTCACGTAGGCGTTGAATTCGCACTTGTCCTTGTCGCAGGTCCCGCATTTTCTGCACAGGTTTGACCTGTACTCCATGTTTATGTTCTTGGGTATCAGCAGCGAGAAAAGGTCCTTTCCGATGTATCCGCCCCTTGAAGGCTTCGGCAGCTTTTCAAACCCGCCGGCGTTTATTATCGCCTCCGCAGTCTCTTTGTCAAACTTGGCGTTTTTTTCGGTGAGCAGGTACGCCCCTGTTATGTGGTCAAGCTGGCCGTGTATAATCGGCTTTCCGTTTCTTATCGAAATGACGTGGTTCTCAGCCATCATCAGCTTCTTCACTTCGATTATGGCCTCCTCCTTCTGCGGAATGTGCAGGTTCATTTCGTCGCCGTCATAGTCCGCGTTATAAGGTATTGAAACCGCGTCGTTGATCTTGAATGTTTTTCCGTCAATGACCTTCACCTTGTGGCCCATCATCGAAACCCTATGCAGGGAAGGCTGCCTGTTGAATATCGAGATGTCGCCGTCAATCAGCTGCCTTTCGACAATGTATCCCGGCGCAAGTTCGTCGGAGATCTCCTCTTTGTTCAGCTCAGTGACTTTCTTTTTTCTTCCGTCGGGCCTTATCACGTAGTTCGCCTTCGGATATTCGACGCTTGTCACGTATTTTTTCATGATTTCAAGGTTCCATTCAGTGACCTTAATCGGAAGCGTCAGCTCCTCTGCTATCTGCCTCGGAACGCCGACTTCGTTTATTGAAAGCGAAGGGTCGGGCGAAATGACTGTTCTTGCCGAGAAGTTTACTCTTTTTCCGGACAGATTGTATCTGAATCTCCCCTCTTTTCCCTTGAGCCTCTGGAACAGCGTTTTCAGCGGTCTGCCTGTTCTGTGCCTTGCAGGAGGTATGCCCGAAACTTCATTGTTGAAATAAGTGGTGACGTGATACTGCAGAAGGTCCCACAGGTCCTCGATAATCAGCTGCGGGGCGCCTGCTGAAATGTTGTCAGCGAGCCTCTGGTTGATTCTTAGAACGTCGACAAGCTTGTGGGTTATGTCATCCTCCGACCTTTCCCCGTTTTCAAGAGTTATTGAAGGCCTTGTTGTTGAAGGCGAAACAGGAAGCACGGTGAGTATTGACCATTCAGGCCTTGTCGTCTTCACGTTTATGCCGAGCATGTCAAGGTCCTTGTCAGAAATTCTCTCGATTCTTTCGCGTATCTGCGAAGGGAACAGCCTCTGGTCGTCCTCATACAGCGTTGTCGGCTTGAGCAGTTTTATCTTGCCCTGCTTCTTTCCGCAGTGAGGGCACGTGGTCGCCTTCTTGCTTTTTTCAATTATCTCAATTGTTCTGTCCTCCTGCTTCTGGTTTTCCTCCTCGAACATTAACAGGTCCTTGTACTCCTTTATTTTCTCGGGGGGTATGAGCAGTTTTCCGCATTTGCTGCACACTGTTTTCAATAAAGTGAGCGACATCTTGACGTATCCGACGTGCAGCACCGGCCTGACAAGCTCGATGCTTCCGAAGTGGCCCGGGCAGGTCGTCATCCTGCATCCGCATGTTTTGCACCTGAGGCCCGGGTCTATCACGCCAAGCCTGAGGTCCATAAGCCCGCCGTCTATCGGAAATCCGTCGTCGTCATAAGTGTCCGGGGTGATAATCCTGACAGTTGACATTTTCCTGATCATTTCAGGGCTGAGCAGCTCGAATCTTATTTTCTGGACTTTCTTTTCAATCATGAACATCATCTTTTTTTATTTTTTCTTTTCTCACGCTTTATCTTCAGGTATTTTAACTTCATCTCATTTTCTTATCAGATTAAAATCTTTCCTCATCACGCCTTATCCTCAAGTATTAATCTAGGGTAAACGCACATCGCCTTCAGCTCATTGAGCAGCAGCTTGAAAGCGTAGCTCATCTCAACCGGGTGGACGTCCGAGCTCCCGCAGACTTTGCAGTACTTCCTCTTTCTTATGACGTCGTTGACCGCGATCATTCCGCATTTTCCGCACACAAGTTCGGTCACTTTGTCAGACTCTTCAAGCAGCCTTTCAAGCAGGAGCATTGACGTTCCGTGGCCTATCAGGCAGTCGCGCTCCATCTCTCCGAAGCGTAGGCCGCC
>JAZDJV010000063.1:0-4127 GCA_043803585.1 Microcaldota archaeon
CCGTCTTTGAGTTCCCTTCCAAACGGCGCGGCTTTGCTTTCGTTAATCTTAATGAGAAGTCTCTCTATTTCCCTGCGTGTCGCCCTATCAAAGTCAAAATTAGCCAGCTGAGCAATACTCACCATGTGGTCAAGAACGCCCTTTGTGCGTGCAAGGGTTACATGTCCCTCAATACCGCCCGCCTTGTAAAAAGCAACATAGGCATTAATGAGTTTCACATTGTTGGGTCTGATACTGTATGCTCCTTTGCTCAGCCTGTCTAGTTTCCTTTCCAGCATGGCACTATGCCCGTAGATATCTATATGAGCCATGCTAGGTAGAACACGGTCTACCTATATAAATGTTACTAATGTGGAATATCAAGCTGCTCAGCACTCAAGATCTATATCATCGCGAAGCTCATGTAGCCTGGTGTCGTCATCGCAGCTGTTATTGTTACGGAAAACACCTTTTTAAACCGCAAAAATCACGAAATAAGCAGGCGATGAAGTTAACCGTCCCAGACCGATGCGCTTGCGCAGATGAAGAAAGGTTCACAACTGAGCCCTACTGCCCCCTTCTTTTCACAAAAGAAGGTGGTAAGGCACCCCAAAGAAAATTTATTATTGAACATATTATTATAGGTGGAAAATATGCAGAGAAAAAAGAGAAACGCGCTTATGGTGGCATTAAGCACCGCTCTTGTGTACTTCGCAGTGTTCAGCATAGTCAGCTACGCCACGACTTCAGACTGGAAGATGCCGAGCGCCGCAATCGGGGCGTCTGTTTTCTTCGTAATCTACCTCACTCTGCAGTCTTACATAAACAGCAGGGAGACGGAAGCTGGATGGCCGGAAGCAAAGGCTGGCGCGTAAAAACCGCAAGGCCTGACGATCTGGTCCATCCGGACGAATTCTACACTGAAGAAGAAGCAGAGCGCTACGACAAACGCTCTGTGATAAGAAAAACTCAGCGTGAGCTAACGCTCAGGGCGCTGGAGCTCGCTGATTTCCCGGCCGGCGCGAAGATTCTTGACATCGGCTGCGGCACAGGTATTTCAATGCAAACTCTAGCCGAGAATGGATTTGAGGCGCAGGGCATTGACATCTCAAAGCCCATGCTGGCTGTGGCCAAAAGAAAGGGGCTGAAAGTGAAGTTCGGAGACATAAAAAAGATGCCAGGCAAGGGAGAATTCGACGGAATAATCTCCATTTCAGTCATCCAGTGGCTGAAAAATAAGGATGAAATGAAAGCGGCTGCGAAAGAATGCCTCAGAATTCTCAGCGAAGGCGGAAAAGCCGTCTTCCAGTTCTATCCCGCCTCTGAAGAACACATGGTTCAGGCTGCCAAAGCTTTTGCTGACGCCGGATTCAAAGAAGTGAAGCTGGCGATTGACAGCCCCGAAAACAGCAGAAAGAGAAAAATATTTTTAATCGCCTGCAAATAGCAGGCGACTAGTTCTGATTTTACCAATCAGGTGCCGCTATCATAATCCCACACGCAGTCAAGCGATGCGCCCGGCACTGTGAACGTTTTTACGTTCCAGCCATATCCGCCTATCCCGCCGCAGTCCGATGAAGACATTGCATCTGTTTCTGCATTGAATGTGTGCGTGAATGTCTGGACAGAGCCTTCATTCAGCGTCAAATACACTGTGACTTCGGCTTCAGCTGGCCCGCCGTGGTTTGCGTAATAATTCACGCACAGCCTGTATTCGCCCTCGCACGCTGTCTCCTGCGTGAACACTTCAGGCCCATAGCCATCCACGTCGTCTATGTCAAGGAACGAACCTGGAATTGCATATGATGATTCCTCCTCGTTCTGGGCGTCGTAGTAAGTGTGGTAGTCATCATTTGCCGAGAACATGTGCAGGTCAATGTCATCATAGTTTGTGTCCCACACGAGCTCAGCTCTGACAGCCATGATTGGGACTGTTGCCGTCACTTCCATTTCTTCGCTCTGCGCAATTGTCTCGTCATCGCTGTCTATGATGCGCACAACAAAAGTGTTCAGGCCGGTTTTGACAACAAGGTCGCCCTCAAATGCGTATACCTCGTCATCGGCTTCTCCGTCATTATGATAGCCGTCATTGAAAACAGAAAGCTGTCTTTCTTCGCCGTTTATTTCAAGCACGACTTCGCCGTTAAAATCCTGTGCTTCGCTGTATTCAAAAGTCCCTGCGATCTTATGAACTTTCTCAGCAGTTGTTCCGCCATCAGTTGTTACTTCACCGCCATACTCTGCAGTCAGGCCCATAATGTCGACTGCGCCGAATGCGCCTGATCCGCCATTGTCTCCATTACCACCATTGTCTCCGCTGTCGCCATTGTCAGCTGTCTGACAGCTCGGCGCGGCCGCGGCCAGAATAGCAATCAATAAAAATCCGTACAATCTTCCGTCTGACATCAAATCCATAATTTTCATCATAATCACCTGGCTTTGAGTAATCTGTATGAATATAAAAAGGTTGCCGGCATATTCTAAGGGGAGGATAAAATGAAAAAAGAAATGATCACGCAGGTGCAGACGCTGATGACAGCTGCTTTCGGCCTTGTGGCTGCGCTGGCGTGGAATGAAGCGATAAAATCGCTGTTTGCAGAGGGCGGGGCGCTCCATTCGCTGGCAGATTACGGGCCATGGGTTTACGCGATTATTGTCACTATAATCGCTGTTATGGCAACTATATGGATTGGCAAATTGGCCAGCAAAGCTGCTGCCTGAAAAGAGTCAAGAAGCAGAAAAAAGCAACCTTTATAAACAATCAATTTCAGTAAAATACGCGTTGGCGGCCATAGCGGAGGGGAAACACCCGGTAACATTTCGAACCCGGAAGTTAAGCTCTCCAGCGATGCGCAGTGTACTGCACTTGTGCGGGAAATGCGCGACGCTGCCTAACACCTCTTATTTTAACTTTTAAAAACGGCGCTCTGCTTCAGCACTATCTGCTTTTCCCGCAGATGAAATGGTAGAAAATCAGCCCTGCGGCAACCACGACTATGCCGAGCGAAACCGCCGTCATGTCGAGATTGAGCGCGAGGAACGCTGTCGTGAAAAGGCCCATCCAAGCCATAACAGGAACAGGCCCGATTGACGGCGATTTGAACGGCCTTTTTGCCTTAGGATTTCTGCGCCTCAGGATAATTACAGTCGCATTAATTAGAATAAACGTGACAAACACAGTGAAATTTGTCAGATTCGCGACAAGGCTTATGTCCCTGAAAAGCACAAATAATGCGCACAATACGGCGATTGCAATTGTCGCGTAAACGGGCGTTCTTCTGTTTTTGCTGACTAATGAGAATACGGCTGGAAACATCCTGTCTTTTGCCATGTCATATATGATTCTGGAGCCTGCGAGCATCATCATCAGGATAGTGTTTGCAGTCGCAAACAGGGCAATCATACTAAGCAAGACAAATGCCGAGCTGCCGAAAGAAACTGCGGCGACGTATGCGAGCGGCGCAGGCGAAGCGGCAAGTTTTTCCCACCCCAGAACACTTACAGCAGACACCGCAACAAGTATGTATACTATGGCGGCAAGAATCATCGCGATTATAAGGGCGCGGGGGACTGTTTTTTCAGGCTTTTTGACTTCCTCAGCCATTTTTACCATGTCCTCAAATCCGAGGAACGCAAAGAAGATGAGCGCAGACGCGACAAACACCCCGCCGAAGCCGAGAGGAAGTTCAAGGTAGTTCACAGAGCCGAAATGAGGCATCCCTATTGCTATTATGATAAACAGGCCCGAGGCTTCAATCAATGTGAAAATACATGCAATCCACGCTGACTGCTTTATGCCCCATATTAGCAGGAAAGTCAGGGCCGCGATTAATCCGATTCCGGCGTACACAATTTCTCCGCCAAAAAGCTTGACAAAATACCCGCCGAAACCGAGCGCGACAGTGGCAGAAGAAATCACCGCGCTTGCAATCACAAGCCAGCCGACAATGAATCCTAGCCTTCTGCCGAAAGGCCTTTTTGTGTATTCATACTCAGCGCCGGCATCAGGATACATGGAAGAAAGCTCTGCATAGCTCAGACCTGTGAAGCTTGCGATAATGGCGGCAAGCGCAAATGAAAGCCAGAGCCCGTTTCCAGCTGTTGCTGCTGCTTCGCCTATCAGAGCGTAAATTCCTGCTCCGAAAATT
>JAZDJV010000064.1:0-8786 GCA_043803585.1 Microcaldota archaeon
TAGGGCATTTTTTATTTTTTTCCAGTCTTCACCATGCAGATAGCTCATAGCTATTGTTCCAACTCCCACCTGATATCCATGCATTGAAGGTGTATTTGCAATTTCATCAAGCGCGTGCGAAAATTTATGTTCAGAGCCGGATGCCGGCCTTGATGAACCGGCAATTCCCATGGCTGCGCCAGATGATATTAACGCTTCTATAAGAATGTTTATCCCCTGTTCAGTGCGGTCTCTTATTTCCTGGGCGTTTTCCAGCCCCATTTTTGCAACGAGCGAAGATAATTCAGAAGCATAGTCTCCGTAATACTCTCCCCTTATTACTTTCCCAAGTTTCCAATCGCGTACGGCAGTGTATTTTGCAATTATATCGCCAAGACCTGCCGCGAGGAACTTATAGGGTGACTTAATTATGACTTCGGTATCTGCAACAACGGCCATGGGTGTTTTTGCTATTATCGATTGTTTTGCCCCCTTATATTTTATGGAGGCAATCGCAGAGGCTATTCCATCGTTTGAGCACGTTGTCGGCACTGTTATGTAATCAATATCTAATTTGAATGCAGCAAGCTTTGAAACATCTATGACTTTTCCACCGCCAACTGCAATAATAACATCATGTTTTGCGGCCGCTTTTGCAACCAAGCTGACGCTTTCCATGTTTGCTTTTTTAATAATAATTTTTTCTCCGCCCGTTTTTTTGAATACTTTTTCCCCCGCTACCTTAATCGTATTTTTTCCTGAAACAACGAGGGAGCTTGTATAATCTCCGGCAACGTCAGAGACTCTGTCTATAACTCCAGCGCCTACCAAAACCTTCTGTGGGAGGTTGATAAACTTATAATGGGATTCTTTCTTTTTTCCGAACATAACTTTCATAATCTCCTCGCAGTTTAAAAAATAGTATCTTCCGTATTCAACACTTGACGATAATAACTCATAAATGATGTGAAAAAAGCAGCCCGTGGTCAGGGTCAATCAGCTCATACCACGCTTTCAAACACATAATGATATACCACAGGCTCAGTATTTATATCATTTCGCCCATAACATAGTCTAAGGCGACGCATATGGCAACACCATCGAACGGCAGTAACGCTGCGAAAGCAAAGGAGAGAGCGGAAGCAGAAGAAAAGATTAAGGTAAAAAAGAAAAGACTGCTTGCCGAAATAATACGGCCGGAGGTTGCCGAACAGCAGAAAAAGCAGATACAGGGCGTAATCAAAGAGCTTCGAGAAGCGTATCCGAAAGCGCTTGAAATGCCGGGATTTGCTGACAGCCTGAATAATTTTGAGCGCGTTGTTTTGAATGTGGCTGACAAAGTTGATTTGTCCAGGCAGCCGCAGATCGCCGAGAAAATCAACAAGCATTATGAAAAACTGATGAATGACCTCAGGAAAAACCAGGCAGGCCAGGAAATTTATGACACGTTTCATAAAGGATTCGATAAACTAGTAGTGCAGAGAAGGTACGCTGAGCTGGCTAACAGCGAAGAAGCGATGTCAGCCCTTGACAAATGCATTGAGCTTGCAAAGCACGAGTGTTTTGTGAACAACAGGTTCCCGGCGCAGTCCGAGGAGTTCAAAAAGGCGCAGAGAGATCTTGTGGAAGCCCTTGAAAAGGCTGCAAAAAACAGAGTAGAGTGAACCTGGAAAAATCAGGAATAATTATATACTAGCGTGCGGTAGTTATATCAGAACAAAATTGGAAAATTGAAACGAAGCTGGGCGTGAAAGAGAATGGTATCACACATTTTGAACGATTTTGAAGCGATAAAAAGCAAAATTATTTCTGAAACTGATTTCACCGAAGCTAGCCTTGAGCAGGCCATAGCTGCGAAGCAGGAGGAGTACGGCGGCTTGCTCACAAGAGCCGGCGCAGCATATTCCATTGCAAAAGAGAGAGGCATTGTTTTCGGCGACGAGGCCCAGGCGAAAAGTCAGGAAGTCATGCGCTCGGCGCAGGCAGAAGCAGGGCTCATGAAAATAAAAGAGCTGAAGGGCGGACTGAACAACGTCAGCGCCGTTGTCAGGGCTGTTTCTGTTCTGGCCCCGAGAAATTTTGACAGCCAAAACAAGAAAGGAACAGTGACAAATATTTTTGTGAGGGACGAAACCGGCGAAGCCCGGCTCGTCGTGTGGAACAACCAGCAGTTTGCCGATTCGGTGAAGAAGAACGACCTGCTGAAAATCGGAAATGCTTACACAAAAGACAACAACGGAAGAATTGAGATACACACGGGCTACAGAACGACGACTGAGAAAATTGAAGACAAACAGAGCAAAATTGAAAAAACTGCCGAGAAAAGGTACAAGCTGTCTGAAGTGACTGACAACCTTCAGGAAATTGATTTTGAGGCCAGGATTGAAAGGTGCTATCCTATTTACACATTTCCGCGCGAGCGCGGGGGGCAGAAAACAGGGACTGTGTCAAGCGTTTTTGTGAACGACGGCACGGCGTCTGTGAGGCTCGTGCTGTGGGACTCGCTTGCAAAGCTTTCTACAGAGCTTTCGCCGAATGACGCGGTGAGGGTTGAGAGCGCATATTCAAAGAACAACAACGGAAAGCTTGAGATTCACGCCGGCTGGAAGGCAAGGATGCTGAAAATCGACGGAAAGAATTTGCCTGAAGTGAAAAGAGACAGGCTCCAGATTTCAGAGCTTGTGGACCAGACTGACGTGGAAATAAAGGCAGATATAGTTGATGTTTACACCCCTTCAGTCATTGAACTGTGCCCGAAATGCAGATCAATGATGAGAAACAGAATCTGCGAAAAATGCGGGGGCCAGAACGAGCCTGTTTATTCTATTATAGTGAACGCGGAGCTTGACGACGGAACAGGCGTAATAAGAGGCACGTTCTACAGGCAGCTTGCTGAGAGGCTGCTCAACATTGATCCGAAAGAACTGAAAGCTGACCCCAATATTTTTGAACTGAAGAAGAAAAAAGTGCTGGGCGAAGAGAAGGTGTTTTTCGGATACGTGAAAAACATCGCGGAATTTGAAAGAAAAGAATTCGTAGTGCGGGACTATTATGATCCAGACATAGACAAGGAATTTGAGAAGCTGGGCGAGAAAAGGAGGTAATTAAAAATGGAGAAAACTGTGAAGGACCTTGAGGACCTTCCGGGCATCGGCGAAACAACAGCCGAAAAGCTGAGGGAGGCCGGATTCAAAACAGTTGAATCAATAGCAGTGGCGTCTGCAGGCGACTTAATTGACGCCGCGGGCTTGGGGCAGTCGACGGCTGAAAAAGCCATAGCTGCCGCCCGGAGCGCGATGGAAATCGGATATGAAACAGCTGACAAGATGCTTGAAAGGCGCAAGCTTGTCCACAAGCTGACAACAGGCTCTGTTGAGCTTGACAAGCTGCTTGGCGGCGGAGTGGAATCACAAAGCATAACCGAAGCATACGGCAGATTCGGCTCGGGAAAGAGCCAGCTTGCGTTTCAGCTTGCAGTGAACGTGCAGCAGCCGTTTGACAAAGGCGGGCTTGAGGGCGGATGCCTGTTCATTGACACCGAGTCAACTTTCAGGCCTGAAAGAGTGAAGCAGATTGCCGAAGAGCGCGGACTGAACGCCGATGAAATTCTGAAAAATATACACATTGCAGAAGCGTTCAACGCCGAGCACCAGATGCTTCTTGCCGAAAAGGCGAATGAGATCATTGAAAAGCACAACATAAAGCTGGTCATAGTTGACTCGCTGACAAGCAGGTTCAGGGCCGAGTTCGCAGGAAGGGGGACTCTGGCTGACAGGCAGCAGAAGCTCAACAGGCACATGCACACCCTGCAGAAGTGGGCCAGGATGTACAACATTCCGGTGTACGTGACAAATCAGGTCATGTCAAATCCCGGAATGCTGTTCGGGGATCCGACCACGCCGATAGGCGGGCACATCGTGGGGCACACTAGCACCTGGAGGATGTACTTCAGAAAGTCAAAGGAAACGAAGAGGATTGCGCGCCTGGTTGACAGCCCGAGCATGCCTGACGCGGAGATTGTGTTTCAGGTGACTGAAAAGGGCGTCGGGGATTAACCTTTTTCCTGCCGGCCTATTCGCCATAAAGCGGAAGCCTTATAAATAGTGTAATACAAGTGTACTACACTATAGGAGGAAGGCTTATGGCAAATGGCGGGATAACTCTGCAGGTAAGGATTGACAAGAATCTGTCAAAGCTGATAGACTTGTCCGTGAAAAAGCGCATTTATCCGACAAGGAGCGCGCTTGTGAAGGACGCGATTATGAAAATGTTTGCGCCTGAACTGCGCGATGACGTCCTTGCTGAAATCATGAGCAGAAGCAGGCGTTCGGATTACGTGCCCCTTGAAAAAGTCATGAAAGAGTACGGATTGGAATGAATGAAAAATACAGGGTAGAGATCCACAAAAAAGCGCAGAAAGAGCTCGGAAGAATTCCAAAAGAGATAGCCGATACCGTTCTTCTCAAGGCATTTTCCCTTTCTAAGAACCCGTTCGGTAAAACAGAGGCGCTGCGCGGGACAAATCTCAGAAAAATGAGAGTAGGCAAGTACCGGATTTTCATCAACATTCTGTATGATAGACAAATTGTGGAAGTCAGGAAAATAAAACTTAGAAAAGTAGCTTACAAGGACATTTGATTTTGATGCGCGGACAGCCGCGTTTAGTTACGCTTTTAAACCCCTCCTGCGTTTTTTAGCGCATGGCATACTGTTCAAATTGCAGCGCAAAAGTATCTGCTTCAAACCAGTTTTGCCCGGGATGCGGGGCGAAGCTCATTGTAAAGACCGGCAGGGATATCTCCGTAAGGGAGCCGCTGAGAATGGAAAGCGGGAAGCCGGGGCTGCTCAAAGCAGGCGGCATAGGATTCTTAATGCTGTTCATAACGGCAGTTTTCGGGCTGCTCATGTGGATACTCGGAATGGCCGGCATCGGCTTTGGAATCGGCTGGACCGGGTTCATCATACTGACGATTATTCCGTCAATACTGAACTTCATCACATTCCTGCTCATTGGGCTGGGCGGATTCGGAATCAGGAAGGCATATGACACTGTTCTTGGCCTGATTGTCGGAATAATGGGCATAATCGCGGCGATACTCACAATATTGGCTGTTGCTCTGGTTTTTGTGAACGGGTTTGCCACTTTCATAGTCGGCATGATAGCTGTCGTGATGATATCAGTGACGTTCATTATGTTCGGCATTGCCCTTCTTGTCAAGAGGGACGCTCTTCAGAACAAGACATGGGGGCTCATCGGAGCGATATGCTCCCTTGTGCTGGGCGGGACAATCTACCTTAACTTTGTTTTCGCGATAGCGTTTACATTTATTGCGCTACCGTGCGCGTTGTTGGCGGCAATTGCCGTCTTCAAGATGTAAAAGATAGGAGGAGATAGTTAATGGCGGCAACAAAAGAAGATTTTGGTTTCTTCGGGTCATTCGGCTCTAAGAAGCTGTTCTTGTACGCAGCAGCGCTTTGTTTCCTATTCATATTGATAGGATACGTGCTGATTGCAATCGGCGCTATTGTGGGCGGGGGAGCCGGACTGTGGCTTAACGGAATCGGCGGATCAATGCGCCAGTTTGTCAAGCTCCTGCTGGGCGGATTCTTCCTGGCATATGGAGCGCTCGGAGACGAGGACACGACGGTAAGAGCAGGGCTGTTAATCGGCGCTGCATGGCTCATCGTGGCAATGTAACTTGCTGATAAATCAGCAGATAAAAATCCGAACAGCGGCTTACAGCCGCTGTAGTCTATTTTTTTATTTTTGCTATCAAAAGCGTTCAGCTTAACGTGGACGTTGCGCCCGGACTGATTGTTACAGAACCTATTTTTTTGGGGGCGCTTGGCAGCTGAATAGAAGTGCCGGGCGGTATGCTGACCGGGCGGCGGCGAACGGGCTCTTCGGGTATGACTGTAACCTCAATGTCTGTCTGCGGGCTGTCTGTTGTATTTTCCGAAAGCTCCGTGCTTTCATTGAGCCCATCTTCGAGTATGCCAAGGCCGGTCATTGAATTTCCTGACTCTGAAGAAACCGGCGGAAACATTGAAATAAGAAGCACGAATGCGCTTGAGAAACAGATAAGAAAAAGGGCGAGCGTTGTTTCGCCTTTTGTCTTTGAATTTGCCATGTAGCCGAAAGTCCGATCTGCTTTGATTGCGATATTGCGTCCCTTCTCCCCGATTGAGCGCTTGAGCATCCAGTAGTCAACCATGTCAATCACGCGTAAACGTCGTATGTTCCGGCGGGAATCCTTCCCGCAAAGCAGCCGGCATTTCCAGCCGCGCTGTCTGTCTCAATTCCGTAAATGTAAACATTCGCCCCTGCTCCGTTCTTTGCAATATACTTCCTCGATGTAGGCTGAATATAATCAATAGCTGCGCAGGCTATTCCTGCATCGTCGGCATCCACGCCGGCGAGCGAGCCGCTTATTGAAGAGTTAAAAGTTATGTTTTCGCTCCAGTCAATTGAAACGCCCGAGGGGACGAACCAGACCATGAGCGAACTGTTAACTTCGTCTGAGCCGACAACTGCTGCGTCTGTCCAAAACGAGCTTGATATTCTTCCCTTGATGATTCCTGTTGAAGAGACGACCGTGTTTGTCATTATGTATGAGTCTTCCTGGTCGAAGAACGTTGATTCCGCGAACACAGTCATGACTGACAGAAGCAGAACTGAAAGAATAACAGCGAATCCGCTGATTTTAGACAATCTCATTTTATGCGCCCCTTATCCAGCTCAGCTGACGGTGTTTGTGTAATACGAGCCCGCGTATGTCGTTGCTTCGGCATGGCCTGCTGTCGGCTCTGATTCAAACTGAATAATCAAACTCTTCTGGCCGCTGTTTGCAAGCACTGTGCAGATGACTTTATTGATAAATGGAACATTGACATCAAGGCCCATGGCTGTTGTGCCCGTGTCGGCAGAAGTTGTGCTTACTACAATGTTATCAACTACTTCTGTGCCCGGCTGGGTTTGCGTTACAAAATGACAGTATCCGATAGGGCCAGCTTCGCTTATAACCGCCTTGTTTTGAACAGCCATTCCAGCCAGAGACGAGCTCTGCACAAGATAAACCTGGATGATGTTTGTCTTGTCCGGTGTCAGCGCAACAGTGAATACCGTCGTGTATGCCGTGTCTATTGCAGTCAAATTGCTTGTTAAATAAACAGGCAGGCTTGCATTGACTCCCGGAATTCCCTGCGGGCCCGTGGCTCCGGTCGCCCCTGTTGCTACTGTAGCGCCAGTAGCTCCTGTGTCTCCTTTGTCCCCCTTTGGTCCGGCGACTCCGATAACTCCTGTCAATAAGCTTCCATTTCCGATGAAATAATTGGCTGTCACGTTTCCAACTGCATTGATGTTATTTCCAACATCAATATTTCCCGCAAGAACAATGCTCCCTGAAACATCTATGTCGCCGACAAATAACTTGATTATTCTGCTGGCCAGGCTGCCCAAATAAGAGAAAAACCCGGTGTCAGCAGTCACATTTGAGCTTGTTGTGATGCTGCCTGCTGTTGTCTCATTAACGTTTTTTCTCAAGAAGCTGAATGAAGTCAGCCTCCTTCTCGGCGACTGCTCTGTTCCGTCTATTTTTATCTCAAGGAAATAGACTCCTGACGCGTTATTGCACGCTGAGCTCACTCCGTACTGCTCTGTTTTCCATTCTCCGAAAATGCCCGTCGTCATGTTTGTCGAGTTGAAGTAGCACTGCGTTCCGCCTGTCAGATTGTCATAAACAGTGAAATTGAATTCGTAAGTGCCAGTGTTGAAAACCGAGCCGGTGTAGTACTGGCCCTGCCACACAAGAACGTCGTTTGATGCGGTTAAAACAAGCGCAGCGCCGGAGGCGGCAGTTAAAACAAAAGCTGTAAGAAAAATCATCCATTTTGCACTAGACATTTTTTTCGCCATATTTTCATCACCGTGGCGGAAAGCCTGTTTAAATGTGTGTCGCCGTGCGTTTATTAGACATTTTATTGTTTATATACGTGGGCATTCGGCTATTTTTCTATCGCGCCCATCGGGCAGCTTGAAACAGCCTGGTCTATGCACGGCTCGTCTGCAGGCGCCTTCTTTTTCACCCTTGACTTGCCTTCGAATATCTCAAAAACATCCCCGCAGATGGCGACGCACGCCCCGCAACCTATGCATTTGTTTCTGTCAACAACAACCATGATACTGCCTCCATTGAACATTATTCTGTTAAAAATTACGGTGCGTCAGGTTTAAAATATCGCTGTTGTTAATTATTCCGGGGATTTGAATGAAAAAGAAGCCGGTTTTCGCTGTTGCCGTAATCGCAGTCATCGTAATCTGCGCAGCCGCGTACATATATATTACAAGATTCAATCCTGTAATCTGCGGGGAGGACGCTGACTGCTTTTTCTCTTTGGCTGCAACGTGCGGCCAGGCGTCTGCGAATTTCACGCTCAGAAACACGATGAAAATGGAATTTTTGGTTCTGGGAGGCTCGCCTGAAAGCTGTCATTTCAAGTTCAAGGTGCTTGAATTCAACTTGCCTGATGCAGCCTCTGCCGAGTCAGTTGCATCAGCAGAAGAGCTGATAAACAAAGAAATGGAGTGCGCATGGAATGCGGCAGATGTGGCGGAAGATAACGCTGAAAATCTGCATATGGACAGCTGCGCTGGCCCGCTCGCTGATGTCTGGAAAGAAAGCGTGAGTTTGAGCTCGAATCCGTTTTCTATAGCCCGAGAAGCTGCCTGAGCTTCGGCTCGTTGAACCCGATAATTATATGGCCGTCAACGTCTATTACAGGCACGCCCATCTGCCCCGATTTTTTAA
>JAZDJV010000065.1:0-3803 GCA_043803585.1 Microcaldota archaeon
GTATGTCAGCTGTGGGTACATAAATCCCGAAACAGCTGAAAAAATGAAGGACTGCGCCGTAATTGTGTCAGGCGTTGACTCTTTCAGCGACCTGCTGAAGAAAAAAGTTTCTTACATAAGCAAAAAAGCCAAGAAGCTCGGCATAAACAAGAACATGACAGGCCTGCAGGCTCTGGAAAAAATGATTGACTGAGATCAAGTGCAGAATCAATGGTGTAAAAAAATGAAGCACGAATACAAAGTCAAAAAAATTGATTTGAACGCGGGCGGAAAGCCGATAGTAGTGATGAACAATGACGACGCTTCAAACCTCGCCATGAGCGCAATGGACAGAATCTGCATTTATTCCGGCTCAAAAAAGCTTACGGCGCTCATTGATTTGAGCGAAACTTACATTCCAAAGGGCAGTATAGGCACGTTTTCATCTGTTTCAAAGAAGCTGAACATCAGCTCGGGCGACAAAGTGATGATTGAGCCCATCGGAAATCCTGATTCAGTTTTGTACATAAGGAAAAAACTTGAAGGCAGGACGCTCACTAAGGACGAGATTGACGCAATTATTTTGGACGTGCTGGAAAACAATCTTTCTGACATAGAAATCACGGCCTTTATCGTGGCCATTTATGCAAGGGGCATGAACCACGACGAAACAGTGTTCCTGACAAAAGCCATCGCCGACTCCGGCTCAAAGCTTGATTTTGGCAAAAAGCAGGTGTTTTCAAAGCACTGCATAGGAGGAGTGCCCGGAAACAAAACTTCGATGATAGTTATTCCGATAGTGGCCTGCGCAGGGCTTATCATTCCGAAAACATCATCCCGTTCAATCACTTCTCCGGCAGGCACTGCAGATGCAATGGAAGTGCTGGCCCCGGTTTCGCTCAACGAAAAGCAGATTGAGAAAGTCGTGCACAAGACAAATGCCTGCCTTGTGTGGGGAGGTGGCGTGAATCTGGCAGCTGCCGATGACAACATGATAAAAGTCAGGCACCCACTTCATCTCGACCCGCGCCCCCTTCTCTTGGCGTCGATACTCGGAAAAAAGAAAGCAGAAGGGGCCACCCACGTTCTGATTGACATTCCAATGGGCGCAGGCACGAAAATCTTCAGCAGGGCAGAGGCTGAATCGCTTGCAAAAGATTTCATGGAAATCGGCTCAGCCCTCGGCATTGAAGTTCACTGCATCATCACGCCGGGCTATGACCCGATCGGCTATGCAATCGGTCCGGCTCTTGAAGCGAGGGAAGTGATGCGTATTTTGGAGGGCGAGAAAGTCAGCGAAGACCTGATTGACAAATCTCTTGTAATGGCCGGCCTTCTACTTGAAATCGCGGGCAAGGCCCAGGCAGGCTCTGGAAAGAAAATGGCCAAAGAAATTCTGGAAAGCGGAAAAGCCCTGCAGAAAATGAAAGACATAATCAGGGAGCAGGGGGGAAGCCCGCACGTGACTTCCAGAAAAATACAAGTCGGCCAGTACACCCATGATTTTATTTCAGATGACACAGGCAGAGTTCATCTTATCCGCAACCACGACATTTCCGCGGTCGCCCGCGTGGCAGGCGCGCCAAAAGACAGGGGCGCTGGCATATACATGTACGTTGAAAAAGGGGACAAGGTGAAAAAAGGCCAGAAGATTTTCACGATTTACGCCGACTGCGACTATAAGCTTGCGGCAGCTGTTGAGCTGGCCAACAAAATAAATCCGATTGAAATGGACAAAGTCGTGCTTGAAGAATTTTCGGCAGAAGTGAAGCCCCACGTTTATGACTTAAAAGATCTTTGATTGCCGCGCTGCGCTATTTCTTTTCGCGTGCTCCTGCATTGCTTGCTCTTTGTCAGGGTAAACTTTCCCAAATCCGTACAGCACTGCGGCAATCAAAACGAACAAAGTGCCGAGCACAGGCAGAACCTGCAGAAGCAGGGCCTGCCCGCCTGTTATAAAATCCTCTAGTCCCATCAGATTACCTCCATTTAACTGGCAGAATTGCCTGCGGAGGCTTTATATACTTGCCGCAAAATCAGTTTTGTTTCAGATTTATTCCGTTACCGTCACCTGAACAGTGTCGCACGTAAATGAACCGAAGTCGTCTGTTACGCATATTTTCGGGTATTTTTTCAGCATATCATATCCGCCCCACAGGTAGTAAGCCCTGTAAGGATACGCAGCTGTGATTATCTCCTCAACGCGGAAGTTATTGTCTTTCCACATCTTCCATACGCTTCCGCTTCTCCAGCCGTCAACCATGCCGTCAGAGTCAAAATCAATGTCCATCTCTTTGACTGTTCCGTCTGGATCAGATGCTGTGAACTGATTGAAAGTGACTGTCTGGCCAGATTTGATTGAAACAGCCGGGCCTGCTTCTATCACAGGCATCAGGTTTCCTGTCCTGCCGTCTGAATAAACAGGCTTCACAACTGCGTAAGAGCCGTCATTGCTCACGTATTTAACAGCAAGCTGGACTCCGTTTGAAAATGTTCCTGTTGCTCCTTCTGCTATTGCTTTGCCTGAAGCAGTTATCTGATTTCCGCTTATTGATGACAGCGTGAGTTCAACCTTGCACCCTGTAATAGGATAATAGCTTTTCTTCTCGCATGCGACTTTGATTGAATCGCCCGCATGCATTGTGATTTCGCCTGCCTGTGGCGTGTATTCTGCGGTTGTGCTTGCTGTTAATGCTGAAGACGCCGGACTTTTCCAGCCTGCGTTGTCAATAGCCTTCACAGTGTATGAATATGATGTTTCAGGCGTTAAGCCTAAATCAGTGTAAATGGTGCTTGCAGTTGTACCAATCAAACTTCCACCCCTATAAATTTCATAAGAGGCAATGCCGGAAGCACTGTCAGCTGACGCTGTCCATGACAGTGAAATTGAGTTTGAAGCTGCTGACGTGCTGTGCACATTTGACGGCACTGAAGGCGCTGTCGTGTCCACTTTCACTGCTTTCGCTGTTCCCTGCCCGCTGTTTCCCGCAGCATCGTAGCACTTCACGTTCCAGTTCCAGCTTCCATCTGTCGTGGCGTGAGTGATTGTGTTTTCAGCGCCTTTTGTGATTGTATTGTCTGTCTCTTCAGCCTGCATCGAGCCTGTTTCGTCTGTCAAAAGCTGGCAATATGCAACGCCGACATTATCGTTCGGTATGAACTTGTAGCTGACAGATGATGCTGTGAGCCACGCAGTGCCTGTTGGTGAATTTGTAGTGACTGTGGGTAATTCAACATCAGGCGCGTTTGTAACTGCTATTGAAACTGTTTCTGAATCTTCAGCGCCGTCATCGTCTATAACAGTCAGCTTGGCAACGTAATTCCCTGTGCTGGTATAAGTATGGGATGTTGCTGATGCTGTTGAATCATAAACTCCGTTGTTGTCAAAATCCCATTTGTACTGCGAAACTGTTCCGTCTGAGTCGGTTGAGCCAGTGGCGTCAAAAGAAACGCTGAGAGGAGCATAGCCGTTTGTAGGATTTGCGCTGATAACTGCAACAGGCGGCTGATTAACAGGCGCGGCTGTCACAGTGACTGAAACTGTGTCTGTGCTGGTCGCTCCGTCATCATCTGTGACGCGCAGCTTTGCTGTTTTCACTCCTGTTGTAGTGTAAGTATAAGTTGTTGTGCATAATGACGTGGAACTCCATTCATATGTTCCGTCATTTGTGTAGTCCCACTCGCACTTTGCGATTGTGCCGTCTGAATCAGTTGACGCATCGCCGTTCAGCGTTGCAGGTGTGCTCACCTGCACTGAAAAATCAGCGCCAGCGTTTGCAATTGGCGCTTGATTAGGAATAGCAGTCGCTGTTATTGTTTTTGTG
>JAZDJV010000066.1:0-4676 GCA_043803585.1 Microcaldota archaeon
CGGCACATACCCTGACGGGCAGTACAACCTCACAGCTAACATCACTGACTGGGCTGGCAACACAAAATCATTGACCAACAAGACATTTGTTATTGACAGCACAGTCCCTCTAGGGCACATGAACAATGAATCAGGGAGCTACACGTCATTGCTTGTAAGCGGAAACCTGAACGTGACAGTTTTTGCAAACGAGTCACAAAACACCAGCTGGTGGGTTGACATAGGTTCAGCAACGAACTATACAACCAGCGTTTACAACATAAGCGCATGCCTGACAAACACAACAACCTACGCTTGCCAGTCAACTGTTGCATACTTATATAACTATACATCAGCAAGCGCAGTCAAATACAACAGGACAGTGGCAAACTGGACAGCGATGATAGACACCACATCAGTCACTGACGGCAAGTACAACATCACCATAAACATCACTGACTGGGCAGGCAATACTGCTGTAAGATCAAACGTTTCAGTCACAGTCAACAACACAGACCTGACATACTCAGGACAAGCCCCGACAACACTGCAGACCACCTCGGCGCCTGTCTTGAAAGTAACCACAAGCGAAGTTGCAAACTGCTATTACAACACAACTTCAGGGTTCACATGGTCAACCGGTGGAACAGCGTTCACAAACGGCCAGGGCACAACTGCGCACAACACAACGCTCTCAGTGGGATACGGAACCAGCTATACATACTACATAGTGTGCGTTGACATGGGAAACAGCACAGGCATTACAGCTGAAACTTCAGCCAACTTCACAACCTATTCATCTGGCGCGGGCACCGGCGGAAGCGGCGGAAGCAGCGGAAGCGGCGGAGGGACAACTGCAAACACGCAGACATCATCTGTGTCAGGAACAACAGCAGCTGGCGGCGAAGTGGCATTCACTTTCACAAAGGAAGTCGTTGCAGTCCAGTCAGTTGAAGTCACAGCAGCAAGCGCGGTCACATCGCCTTCAATCAAGGTTGAGAGCCTTGGAACAACAGCGCCTTCAACAGTTTCAAGCGGAGCGCAGGGAACAGTGTACAAGTACCTGACATTCACGCCTACAAACCTCGCAGACGCGGCAGTGGATACGGCGACAATAAAGTTCAAGGTTGAGAAGACCTGGTTCACGACAAACAGCCTTGACGCTGCAACCACAAAGCTCGGAAGATACGAGAACAGCGCATGGAACTATTATGACACTACGCAGTACAAGGATGCGGACGCGACGTACTATTACTTCGAGTCTGAAGTTCCGGGATTCTCTGACTTCGCAATCACTGCGGGAGTAGAGGAAGGCTGCACCCAGACCTGCGAAACAGGGTACTACCTTGATGAGGAACTCTGCACATGCAGGCCTGTTTCAGAATGCGACCTGATCTGCGGCACAGACTACACGCTTGATGCAAACACATGCACATGCACATGCACAAAGACCTGCGACGCGGGATACGAGCTGAACTCAGCCACATGCACATGCGTGGAGATAACAACAGGCGGAACAGCTGCGGCACAAGACTACACGATGTACATCATAATTGCGGTGGTCGTGATTGTGATAATCGGCGGAGTCTTCTTCATGAAGGGCAAGAAGTGAGTGATGAACTGCGACCGCAGCGTGTACCAAGCACATGCGATTAGTTCAGCACGAACTAAAAATTAAATCCGAAAAGCGCCCGAAAGGGCGCTTGTTTCTAATTTTTCGTTTTCACCAAGGCAAGCGCGAGCAAGAGTCAGGTTTTCAAGAAAACCAGCGGGAGCTGTCCTAGCACGTCCTGATTTTATTAACCCGTTTTCAGGACAATCAGTTAAAAAAATATTATAAACGGGGTTATTTACAACTTCGGCGTGGAGAAGAAAAAGTATTATTTTGACACAAGCATTTGGATTGCCCGCCTCTGTCCCGGCGAGTTTTACCACGATGAAGCTGTGAAGTGGTTCGAGAAAGCTGAGGAAGAGAATGCTGTGATAGTTGTCTCTGATGTTATAATCAAAGAAATCAGGGGCAAGGGAGAAAAAATAGAATTTCTTTTTGAAACGCTGTGCCTCAAACTATCTAATTCAAAAAAAGTCGAATTTGTTGAAACAAATCAATCAGATGAAAAGCATGCATATGAGATTTCAGAAAATTGCGGATTTCCGAAAAAAGACACGGTCCACATTCTAACTGCAAAAAGGCACGGCTTGATAGCAGTCACGGCGGATATAACGCACTGGCCGAAAATAGCGAGGGAAGTCGGCTACTCTGTTATTTATGTAACAGAGGTATTCCCAGCTTCTTTCTGAATTCTTCCCCCGTTTTCCTTGCATCGTCCATTATCATTTTCCAAGCTTTTTCTCCATTCCCGCCCGCCTTCTCAAGAGCCTCTTTCCACTCGCGGTCGCGCAGCTCCCTGACCATTTCGGCCGCGCTGAATCCCTCGTGCTTTGAAATCTCTTCCCTGGCGCCTGAAACCATAAGTTCGTTCAGGCTGGTGTAATAGCCGGCTTTGACATGTTTCTTCGCTTTTTTCAGCAGGCCGCCATTAAGGCGCACAGAAATAACCGTAGTTTCCATAGTATTACTATAGTAATACTATTATTTAAAAGTTTGCCTTAATGTTTCTACTTCTTCATCCCAACCAGAACAAGATGGGCAATCAGCGATTCGAGCTGGATGCGCTCGTTCGCGCCCTCTGTGAGCCTGAAGTCGTACTCCCCGATTTTGTCAATCAGCTCGACTTTCTTCCTGTCGTCTATCACAGCGCTGGACACGATTTCGCGGTAGACCTGCAGAATCACGTCCTCCCCCGACATCCCGTACTCAAACATCAGTCTGTCAAGGGCTTTTCTGGCCGGTTCGAATTTTCCGGCAAGAGCCAGCGTTATCATTTCATTGACTTCCTTGGGCCTTGCGCGCGAAGCCACGGCGTAAACAGCGTTCTCGTCTATTTTACCGCCCATTGACGAGGCTGTCTGCAGGTAATTGATTGATTTTCTCATGTCGCCTTCAGAAGCGTAAACAAGGGCCTCATAAGCTGTCTTGTCAGGGCTTATTTTCTCCTCTTTTGAAATGCCCTCAAGCCCCCTCACAATCTCCTTTTCAGTCAGGGGCTTGAACCTGAACAGCGCGCAGCGCGACTGGATAGGCTCTATAATCTTCGAGCTGTAGTTGCAGCTCAGAATAAAGCGCGTCGTGCGCGTGTAGTTCTCCATTGTCCTGCGCAGGGCGCTCTGGGCGTCGTTTGTCAGGGCGTCAGCCTCGTCCAGGAATATAATCTTGAATTTTGCGTCGCCGTAAGGCATTGCAGCCGCAAAATCCTTTATTTTTCCCCTGATGACGTCGATTCCGCGCTCGTCGCTCGCATTAAGCTCTAAAAAGTTTTCTCCGTATTCATCCCCGTATAATTCGTGGGCGAGAGCGAGAGCCGCAGTTGTTTTCCCTATGCCCGCAGGCCCGGCAAAAAGCATTGAGGGCATGTTCTTCTGCTTGGCGTAAACCTCGAGCCTCTTCATTATCGGCTCGTGCCCTATAACCTGCGAAAGCTTCTTCGGCCTGTACTTTTCAGTCCACGGCAGAAGCAGATTTAATGTCATGGATTTATTCTGGATGTATAAGTTTAAATACGTTGTTCCTCTAACTTATATAATATACAAAGATTTTACCGGCACGGTGCTGTTTATGAATGAAATATCAACGCTTTCAATCCTCGGCTTCGGATTCCTGTTCGGATGCGCGTTTCCGTACCTTCTTGACGAATTCTGGCCGGGAATAAAGAGCGTAAAAAAAGACGTAATGAAATACGCCGTCCTTGCAATGGCCGGCGCAGTAGTATTCTTATATTTCGCCCTGCCTATTTTCCTCAATGCAGGAATGCCGTTCGGCGAGCTTATTCTTGATTTCGCGGTTTTCGGCCTGTTCCTGGCTTCAGCCTACCCGCTGGGATTCAAGCCGCACTTGTATCTGCCCGCGCTTCTGCTTTCAATACTCATTTTCTTCGGAGTTTCATTCAACGTATTTTTCATGTACGGCATTTTCACGGCAGGCCCGATACAGGGTCTTTACATGCACATAGTGTTTCAGATCCCGTTCGCGATTTTCGCAGGTTCGGCTGTGCAGATTCTTCTCAGCTGGCTCTTCGGCAGGAAGCATGCGCATGCAGAAGGCCATGAGCAGCATCACGCGCCTGCAGAGCATCACGAGCACCATCCAGCAGAGCACCAAAACCAGCAGTGAGTAAATGAAGATTTTTCTTGACAGCTATGGATGCGCCTTGAATCAGGCTGACGCAGCCATAATTAGAGGCATTCTTGAGAAGGGTGGCCACACTTTTTCCAAGCTTGATGAAGCTGACGTTGTTATTTTGAATTCTTGTTCGGTCAAAAACGCGACCGAAAACAGAATGTGCTCAAGAATCGAGCATTTTCTTGAGCAGGGGAAAAAAGTCATTGTTACGGGATGTCTTCCGGCAGTCAATCCTGCGCGCCTGCGACGTTATAACGTCGTGTGTGTCAGCACCGACTCATTAGCAGACCTCCCAAGAGCTGTGAAATCAGCATTAAGCACCTCTTTTTCTGGAGACAAGCACTCAAACAAGCTTCTGCTTCCGCACAGCTTTGCAAAAGAGGCCGAAGCTGTGCCAGTAGAAATCTGCGAAGGCTGCGCCGGACGGTGCGCCTACTGCGGAACGAAAAATGCCCGC
>JAZDJV010000067.1:0-4774 GCA_043803585.1 Microcaldota archaeon
TCACGGGGTTTACAGGTTTCGTCAGAAGGGAGTCTATCTCGCCCTCAACTATAATTTCGCTGATATGGTTGGCTCCGTTGAAAAATGTGTAGAATATCCCTGTGAAAAGCGAGAAAAATGCCTGGATCAGAAAAATTTGGCCTATTGTCCAGCCGTTGATGTTTGCTACTTTCCCAAATATAACATTCCAAAAGAACAAATTTACAAGGATAAAAGCAAAGGCGGACACAAGGCTGAGGAAAAAAGACATTCTGTATTCAACGATTTCTTTGGCGCTCAGCTCGGAATACCTTTTGAAAAGCTGGATGTATTTTTTTATGTGCATATTTATCGCCTGCTGCGGTAGATGTTTCGCACAATTTCAGCCAAATCTTGCTCTTCTATCGTCAAATCAACGATGTCGAGGCATTTCATGCCCTCGTTCACAACATTGTTTATGTCATGTTTTTTGACGTTAACTGAAAACTTTATGACATCGTCAGTCATCTCAATAAGCTTTGCTTTTTTCAGGTCTGTTTTAAGCCTGTTTTTATTTTTTATTTTGTTGAATCTGGCTGTGACGATTTTAGTATCGACATATCTCTCTTTAAGTTTTTTCAACGGGCCATCATAGATTATCTGGCCTTTGTCAAGCATTATCACTCTCTCACACAAGGCTTCAATGTCTCCCATGTCATGAGTCGTAAGCATGATTGTTGTGCCTTCTTTCCTGTTGATTTCGCGCAGGAAATTCCTAACTTCTTCTTTTGCTAAGACATCCATTCCAACAGTTGGTTCATCAAGGAACAGCACTTTTGGCTTATGCAAAAGTGAGGCTGCGAGGTTGGCGCGCATCTTCTCGCCAAATGACAGCTTTCTGGCTTGCCTATAGAGAATCTTATCAATATCAAGGATTTTTGAGAAATATTTCAAACGACTTTCAAATTCTTTGTCTGAAATTTCGTAAATATCCTTGTAAAGTTTGAGTGATTCAATTACATCAAGGTCGGTCCAAAGCAGAGACTTTTGACCGAACACAACGCCTATATTGTAAGTGTATTTATACCTCTGTTTCCACGGCACAAATCCCAGACATTTAGCTGTACCTGAGGATGGTATCATTACGCCCGTTAGCATCTTTATTGTCGTGGATTTTCCTGAACCATTTGCGCCCACATAACCGACGAACTCGCCTGGTTTTATCTTGAAGCTTATGCTGTCGACTGCCCTAAATGTCTTCTTCTTCGGCCATATTCTGCGCAGGCCTTTGCCCTGCTGTTCTGTCTCATAAACTCTTGTGAGATTGTCAACTTCTATGGCGTATTCCATGCATATTTTCAGGCGGAATAATCTTATAAAGGTACTTTGTTTCAACAAAAACATGACCGAACGGCTGTTGATGACGGGAAACGCGGCTGCCGCGTGGGGGGCCAGGCTGGCCAAGGCAGAGGTTATACCCTGCTATCCAATCACGCCCCAGACCGAGATAATCGAGACGCTTGCAAAGTGGAAAGCAGAAGGCTCGCTCGGCGCCGAGTTCGTGCAGATGGATTCAGAGCACTCTGTAATGAGCGCCGCAGTGGGCGCTTCGGCGACTGGCGCGCGCGTTTTCACTGCCACTTCGTCGCAGGGCCTGCTTCTGATGTACGAGATGCTGTTCATAGCCAGCGGCCTGCGCCTGCCGATTGTGATGGCCAATTGTTCAAGAGCGCTGTCTGCTCCTATCTCGTTATGGTGCGATCATAACGACTTCCTGACAATGAAACCATCAAGCTGGCTGATGTTCCACGCCCAGAACAATCAGGAGGTCATCGACTCTGTTCTGATGGCGTATAAAATCGCTGAAAATGAAAACGTGCTTCTGCCTGCCGTGGTGAACATGGACGGCTATGTTCTTTCATTCACTTCAGAGCCGACTGAGCTGCCTGACCAGGCGGACATAAACAAATTCCTCGGAAAATACAGTCCTGAGCACGCTTTTTTCAAGCCAGGCAAGCCCATGATTCAGGGCTCGGCCATAATGAAGCCGCATGATTACACTTTCTTCAAAGAGCAGGTCATGAAAGCGCAGGACAACGCGCTTGAGCTGATACCTAAAGTGTGCAAAGAATGGGAAGAGATAACCGGAAGGAAATACGGATTAATTGACGCTTACAGGCTTGAAGACGCGGAAATCGCCCTGGTCACGCAGGGCTCAATATCAACAACAGCCAGGCAGGCTGTTGACGACCTGAGAAAGAAAGGCACAAAAGCTGGCCTCCTGCGCCTGCGCGTGATAAGGCCTTTTCCCCACGAGGAAATCGCGAAAGCCTTGAAGAAAGCGCACGGCGTGGCTGTGATTGACAAGAACATAGAACCAGGCATGGGCGGCTCAATGTTCCCCGAGATACGCTCGGCGCTTTATGATCTTGCGCATCCGCCGATTGTTTCAAACTTCATTGTGGGCCTCGGAGGAAACCCCGAGTCAATGCATCTATTTGAAGAGGCTGTGAAAGAAACGCAAAGAGACGTGAAAAAAGGAGAGGGCACAACCCGGCTGATGAAATGAGTTGACATTTATGAAAGAAATCAAAACATTGCGCGACATTCCAGAAGAGCATCTGCTTATCGGCGGCAGCCCGACCTGCCCTGGCTGCGGACCTGAAATAGGGCTTAAGCTGACTCTGAAAGCACTCGGGCCTGACACAGTAGTTGTCAACTCAGCCGGATGCATGACTCTTCTGTGCAACTATCCGTACACTCCGCTGAAAGTTTCGTGGATACACAGCGCAATTGAAAATGCTGACGCTACTGCAACAGGCATTATCAGGGCGCTGAAAGCGCGGAACAGAAAGATGAATGTTATTTGTTATGCAGGCGACGGCGCTTCATACGAAATCGGGATGGGCTCGCTGTCTGGCGCCGCCACAAGAAACGACCCTGTCATACACATATGCTACAACAATGCCTGCTATGGAAACACAGGCGACCAGTGGAACCCGGCCACGCCCCATTACGCCAACACGACAACCACGCCCGTGACTGAAAAATCAAGCGGAAACCCTTGGTACAAAAAAGATATGGTCAAAATAATGGCAGCGCACGGCTGCTACGCCGCAACTGCCTGCCTTTCAAAGCCCGCAGACTACATGAACAAGCTGAAAAAGGCCAAAGAGTCGGGCGGATTCGCGTTCATTGATTTGTTCGGCTCGTGCCCAACAAATTGGGGATTCGATTCAAGCAAGACAGTTGAAGTTGACAGGCTGGCTGTTGAGACCTGCTTCTGGCCTTTGTACGAGATTTCAGGCGGAAAACTGACCGTAAACTACAAACCTACTCAAATAAAATCAGTTGTTGAGTTCCTGAAGACGCAGGGCAGGTACAAGCACCTCACAAAGAAACAGATTGAGGAAATGCAGGGCCTCGTGAGCGGAAACTGGAAGAAGCTGCTCGCGGAAGAAAACAGAGCGTGATGAATCAAAAAAGAGAAAGGGGGGTGCAACAAATATGAAAGACAATATGGAAAAAATATTCAATCCTAACAGCATCGCAGTCATAGGCGCGAGCTCGAAAAGGCACAAGATAGGCAATCTTATTTTCACAAAACTGGCGAAGAACTACGGCGCCAGAGTTTATCCCGTGAACACAAAGCGCTCGATAATCAACGGCCACAAGGCTTATAAGTCTGTCAGAGACCTCCCTGCTGCGCCTGACCACGCGGTTATTGTCACGCCTGCGCAGGCTGTGATTCCAATCCTAAACGAGTGCGCCCACATGGGGGTGAAAGCAGTCACGATAATCACCAGCGGATTCTCCGAAGTCGGAAACAGCGGGGCTGAAGAAGGCATCAGAAAAATCGCCAAGATGTACAACATGCGCATAGTCGGGCCCAACTGCCTCGGCATATATGACACTTACAGCGGGATTGACATGCTTTTCCTGCCAGAGGAGAAAATGAGCAAGCTCAGTCGCGGAAAAGTCTCGATAATATCGCAGTCAGGCGCCGTCGGCTCTGCAATGCTTGACTGGATGGCCAGCTTCGGGCTGGGCATTTCAAAATTTGTTTCTTACGGAAACGCAGCTGACGTTGACGAATCTGACCTGATTGAATATTTGTCAAACGACAAATCGACAGAAGTGATATGCGCTTATCTTGAAGGGACGCAGGACGGCGCGAAATTCATCCAGGCGGCAAAGCAGTGCAAGAAGCCTGTTATAATCATAAAAGCCGGAAAAACAGAGCAGGGCACAAACGCAGTCTCGTCGCACACTGGAAAAATGGCGGGCGCAAACGAGGTTTACAACGCGGCGTTTGAAGAGGCCGGCATCGTGCGCGCAGGCGACATGCGCGAAATGTTCGACTATGCAAAGGCCTTCCTGACGCAGCCGCGCACAAACGGAAAAACCGTGGCCATCATCACAAACGGCGGGGGATTCGGCGTGCTTGCGACAGACGCTGTTGTTGAAAACGGGCTTGAAATCGCAGAATTCAGCCCCGAAACAAAACGCGAGCTGAGAAAAATCATTCCTTCTTACGGAAACATTGCAAATCCCCTTGATCTTCTTGGCGACGCTGACGCTTCAAAATACAAGGAAGCCCTGAAAATACTTGACAGGGACAAGAACATTGACGCTTTCCTGTGCGTCACGCTGTTCCAGACTCACAATATGGAGAAAGAGGTCGCAGACGTTGTCACTTCTTTCAACAATCAGACAAAAAAACCGCTGGTTGCATCCTCCTGCGGAGGAGATTTTGTCAAGCGGCAGGTCAGCAGGATGGAAGAGCGCGGCGTGCCTGTCTATTACACGCCGGAGA